>CALDMJ010000032.1 GCA_937914725.1 uncultured Clostridia bacterium
AATTAGGTTATATTTGGTTAAACATTATTTGTGAGTCAAAACGCTTGACAAAATAATTGTTGTGGTGTACAATAAAGACAACTGAATAAATACAAAGAAGATGTTTTAGTAGTGTGCCGTTTTCATATAGAGAGAGTGTTCGTGGCTGAAAGACACTTATGTTCAGGCGGTAGGCGAAATTCGGCATTGGAGTTGCTGAGGCGCTAGTCTTAGACAGACAAAACTGTGAAAATGTAAATGAGATTTGGAGTTATTCCAAAATTTAGGTGGTACCGCGCAGAAAGTCGCCCTATGATTGTAGGGGTGGCTTTTTTTTGCAAAACCTAGAAATGTCTGTTGGGCGCGCATAGTATGAGCGTTAGGGGTAGGCGGCGTTGAGTGCTTTGGTATGGGCAAAAAGTGCGCATTGCGGGTGGTGCTTGCAACACTTGGCGTGGGTGGCAGGTGTGGAACGTGTGGCTCGGCGTTGTTGGGTGGCTTGCTTGTGTGGCACAAAGCAAACGCAATGCACAATTTGGAAAATTACTCTCAAAATCAAAATATAAAGTTTTTAGCAATGCCATATGTTCAGTTGTTTTTGCGCATAGATAAATACATTAAATAATTAGAAAATAGGAGTTAGACAGTATGGATGAGAAAATTAACGAATTGCTTGACGGCGCTGTTGATGAAAGTAATGTTGACAGCATTGAAAAGAGCGTCAAGGATGTGTTGAAAGAATTGTATGCAAACATAAAAAATGTTGCCAATGAGAAAAAGAAGGAATACGGGCAAAAGGTTAACGCTTTTCGCGCGCAAATGGAAGAAAAAATTGCGGCAGTCAAGTCAAAATTGAGCGAGAAGAAAAGCAAGGGTGAAAAAATTGACATTACTCTTTCTAAACCGATTGTAAAATACGGGGCTATGCACCCATTGATTAGAATTTACAAGCGCTTTGAAAGATATTACATCAATAATGGCTTTAATGTTGCGAGTGGTCCTGAAATTGAACTTGACAAGTACAACTGCGAAATGCTGAATATGCCTGCGCACCACCCCGCGCGCGGGATGCAGGATACATTTTATTTGGAGTTCCCGAACAAGATTTTGCGTTCGCACACATCTGCAGTGCAAATTCGCTATATGCTCAAGCACAAACCGCCAATAAAGATTATTTCTCCCGGAATTGTATATCGTGTCGACGACCTTGACCCGCAGCACACGCCGATGTTCTTCCAAATGGAAGGCTTGATTGTGGGTGACAATATCACGTTTGCGGACTTGAAAGGCACTATTATGAATTGCGTCAAATCCGTGTTTGGCGAAAAAATCACCGCGCGCTTTATTCCAACGTATTATCCTTATACCGAGCCTAGCGCGGGCATTGACATCACTTGCCCTGTTTGTGGGGGCAAGAAGTGCCGCACGTGCAAAAATTCGGGCTGGATACGCATCGGCGGTTGCGGAATGGTGCATCCAAACGTATTTAAGAATGTCGGCTACCCTGAAGGAACGCAAGGCTTTGCGTTTGGATACGGTATGAGCAAGTTCCCGCAGATTGAGTACAAGTTGCCAGAACTTCGCATTTTGCACGACAACAACATAAAAGTATTCAAAAAACTACATTAGTGGGGATAGCCCCGCGGCTGCAGGTACTGGCGGCATAGGCCGCTGCTATGGTTACTATCAGTACGATAAATGTACTTGCGTGGACGGTGTTGCAAATGCGTTTTCTATGTTTTAATCGTAAAAAGTGCTAGTCTTTGCAGGTGTGGAGAGTGCTAGATGTCACGGGTGTAATTATTTGCTGGCGTATGTATGTTGTTGTGAGACGACAAACAAACCCGCAGTCAAGGCGAGCCTTGCAAAGAAGTGGAAAAAGGTAAAAAATAATTAATAAGGAAGAAAAAAATGTTCAAATATTCACATAGATTTTTAGAAAAGTTGGCGGGCGAACCGATTGATTATAAGGATTTCGACCGCAATTGGCTGGACTTACAGGGTTTTGAAGTTGCGTGCGAAGAAGAAATGAATGATGACGCGATTGTCGAACTTGAGGTCAAGGCAAACCGTCCCGATATGCTTTCGCACTTGGGCGTTTTGCGCGAATATTATGTTTATAAAAAATACAACAAGGAGCCAAAGATTGAAAGCAAAGTCGATTTGTCGGGGCTAAAGAATTTGCCGATTGATGTGGAAATTAAAACCGACGACGTTGGCAATCTAGTGCTTGTGTGCATCAAAAACATTGATAACACAAAAAAGACGCCCGAAAAAATCGTAAAATTGCTTCATAATTTGGGTGTTGCTAGCGTCAACCCGATTGTCGATTTTTCAAACTTTGTTATGCTTGAACTTGGGCAGCCAATTCACGTGTATGACCTTGATAAACTCAATGCAAAACTTGAGTTTGACAACCTAGGAAGTGACACAAAGTTGACGACAATCAATGGCAGCGAAATAACTGCGCCAAAGGGAAGCATTATTATAAAAGATAGTAACGGCGCCGTGTGCCTTGCGGGCATTATCGGCACGCAAAAAGTTGAAGTGGACGAGAATACGAAAAACATCGTCATTGAGTCGGCAAATTTTAATCCAATCAAATTGCGCGTCGCAAGCCAAAACACGCACATCAGCACGCTTGCGTCGTATAGGTACGAGCGCGGCGTCGACGCCAACATTACAAAACTTGGCGCGTGCTTGTGCGCTGAGTATATTTTGGAAAACTGCGGCGGGCAACTAGATTCAGCGTTTGTTAAGTTCGAAAATTCAAAGGATAACAAAAAACGACTTGAAGTGTCGTACATCAACAAAATTTTGGGAACAAAATTTTCAGCGCAAGACATAAAGAAGTTGCTTGAGAGTTATTACTATACTGTGAGCATTTTGGATGAGCAAAACATTGAGGTAATCGCGCCGAATTATAGGCTTGACCTTGATGACAAAATTGATGTTGTGGGCGACGTTGCGCAAATTTTTGGGTACCACAATATTGAGCCAACAATGCCGAATTTATCTGTCGAATATGAACCAAATGACTACATCATTAATTCCGACATTTTGCGCAATTTGTTGTACGGCGTCGGGGCGAATGAGTGCATTTCGTATTCGTTTATCCACGAAAATGCGATGAAAATGCTTAAAATAGACGAAAAAAGCGAACTATTTGGCGACATTAAATTGATTAATCCGCTTTCTAATAAGTTTGCGCTAATGCGTCCTAACCTCATTTACAGTATGGTGAACACACTTGTGTACAACGTCGCCAAAGACGGCGTTTGCGAACCGATTTTTGAAATTGGCACAGTCTTCAAGCGCGATGCGAGCACCGATACGGGATATGGGCAAAATTCGCACTTGGCAGTTGTTTTATGCGGGAACAAAATTGAAAAAGGCTTTGGCATTGATAAAAATGTTCCGTACGATTTCTATGACATCAAACAAGTGCTAGAACTTATTATGGCGCAATACAGTATGCAGTTTGAACTTGTCGAAAAGCGCGAGCCGACGTTTGAACTTTGCGCTGATATTTTGGTCGGCGGCAAAAAGTTCGGTGTTATCGGTATATTGGATGATAGCGCGGTTAAGAACTTTGAGAACGGAAAACTTGTCCGCGAAAAGGTATACTATCTTGAAATCAACATTGATATGCTTTCTATGGGAACAACAGCGCTTGAGGAGCAAAGCAAATTCCCAAGCATTACAAGAGAGTACAACTTGCTTGTTCCAACCGACGTGAAGTTTGCGGACTATAAAGCGGAGATTGAGAAAACTTCTAACAAAATTATCAATATCGAAGTCAAAGACCTCTATAAAGGAAAAGGCGTCAAAGAGGGCACAACCTCACAACTCATACAAATAACATACAATAGTTTTGACGAAACATTGACAAGTGAAGAAGTCGAAGCCATTGAAAGACAATGGTTTGAAAGAATCACCGCCACATACAAAATTGTACTCAAAGGCTAATACAAAAATATTGCAATTAGTTGCTAAAAAATGTTTGCAAAGTATTTATCATATGACAAATTGATTTGTATACAATAGCTTTGCAAACAAGATTGTATATGAGATAGATTTATAAGTGTTTAATTGCGTAATTGCGTAAGAAATTGATTGCAACAATAGTTGAGTATAACAAATTAACTGAAGAAAAATTTTTAGTTGCCTATAAAAATGTTTGACAATTTTTGTGCTTTGGTATATAATATTCTCATATAAGTGAAATTGCTTTGAAACGCTGGCAATTTCACTTTATTTTTTGTTGGAGGCTATTATGAACGAAAATTACCTTGGGCAGACTGTAAAAGTGAAAATGGATAGACCGCTAGGAACAAAACACCCTAAACACGGGTTTATTTACGAAGTTAATTATGGATACATTCCAAACACGGTTTCAGGAGACGGAGAAGAATTAGATGCCTATGTGCTAGGTGAGCATAACCCCTTAGAAGAATTTAAAGGGGAAGTTATTGCAATAATACATAGGACTAATGACGACGATGATAAATTGGTTGTCGCGGCGAAAGGTAAAAATTACACCGACGAACAAATTCGTGCCCTTACAGAGTTTCAAGAACAATGGTTTGAATCAGTGATTATAAGAAAATAACATAATAAAAATATCAAATGTTTTGCCATACATTTGATATTTTTAGATAAACATTGCCATATAAAGTGGCAGCGTAATTTTGACGCCGTCGACGCCGATATTGCCGCTAATAAATTTGTAGGCATAAGGCGGGGCGAAGTCCGCGATAAAGTTGTTGAGTGACAAAGTTGCGCCATTTTTTGCTTTCACTTCAATTGGAATAACTGCACCACCTTGAGATATAATAAACTCAATTTCTTGTGTGCTATTTTCAGTTTTGTAGTAATGCGGGTGAATGCCGCGCTTTATCAGCATATCTAAGATAAGGTTTTCATAAATTCCGCCTTTTGCAAAACCGATGAGCGTGTTGTTTAAAATTTCGCGTTTCATTTCAAAGCCATACATTGCGCAAAGCAAACCTATGTCGTTGACATAGAGTTTGAATTGGTCGGTTTTTTCGTAAGCGAGCAGTGGAAATTGCGGCGTTGTAACGTTGTAGCAACAAGTTGCGAGTTTTGTAGAAACAAGCCAGTCGATGCTGTTTTCAAAGCGGCGTGCAGTCGCATTTTTTTCGACGACTGAAAATTGAAACTTTTTATTCTCTTTTGCAAGTTGTTTTGGAATTGAGTAGTAGCATTTTTTGATTTTGGGCTTGGCATAATTGTTCGAGTATTGCGCAATATCGTCCTCATATGTCGCAAGAATTTTGTTTTGCGCGCTTTGCACTTGTTGATAGTCCTTTGTGGAAAGGTATGTGTTGACAACATCAGGCATTCCGCCGATTACAATGTATTGGCGCAGGTATTCAAGCATTTTGTCGTTCATTTCGGTAGGAACTTTTTGTTTTGTGTCAAAATAGTGTTTGAAATTTGCGATTGCGTCATTGCTTATGCCGATTGCCCACAAAAATTCCTCAAAATCAAGCGAAAACATTTCAACTTGGCGCTCATAGCCAACGGGAATTGACGGGATGCTCTCCTCTTTGAACTGAATGCCGAGAAGCGAACCCGACGCGATTACGTCGAAACTGCCGTCAATTGCCAAAAACTTGAGCGCAGTGCGTGCATTTGGGCAAAACTGAATTTCGTCAAGGAAAATGAGCGTATCGCCCTTTATAAATTTCGCATCTAAAATATAAAGTGACATTTTTTCATAAATATCTTTTGCCGCCAAACTGCCGTCAAAAATTTGTTTTAGTTCAGGGTGCTCAAAAAAGTTTATTTCAATAAAACTTTTATAGTTTGATTTTCCAAAAGATTTTATGATATAGGTTTTACCGATTTGGCGCGCGCTCTTGACGAGCAAACCTTCGTTTTTCTTTGTTTTTTTTCCAGTCTACAAGCGTGTCAAAAAATTTTCTTTTCAACATATTTCTTTCCTTTTTTGCCGTCTATTTACATAATAATAGATTATTGGCAAATTATATGGTTCTTATTTTATGAGTATAATACCATATTTTGCTGGGTTTTGTCAAGGAGGTGTCAGGTTTTTGGACCATTGTTTTCTCAAAGTTGACAGGTTTTTGGACGATGAAATTTGCAAAGGTGTCAGGTTTTTCGACCATCCAAACTGCAAAAGTGTCAGGTTTTTGGACGATGTGGCAAACGCCACTGGTGCAGATACCGTCCCTACGACTAAGTATATTATATGGACGGCGCGCATAGGTGCGTTCTATGCAACTGTATCTCTCGGGCGGCGGGGATAGCCCCGCTGCTGGGGGTACTGTCCTTAATCTATAATTGGGTTTATTTGACATTGAAATAGTCAAGCAG
>CALDMJ010000033.1 GCA_937914725.1 uncultured Clostridia bacterium
AAAACTTGACGGAACTGCAAAGGGCGGTATTGTCGTCAGCATTTGTCACGAATTTGAAATTCCAGTTAAATATGTTGGTGTAGGTGAGGGAATAGATGACCTTGTCCCGTTTGATGCACAAGAATTTGTTGAAGGTATAATCTAAAGCAATATAATACACAATAGGTGGTGTATATAATATCGCATAGTACACAATATATTGTATTATAAAAACGCGGCTAGTTTTTGTTTGAGCCGCGTTTTTATGTTGTCAGTTTGCAATTTTTGAAGCAAATAATGTCGCAAATTTGACTGAGTCAATCATTTTTTGCGTATTTTCTTTATAGTCAACTATAATGCTTCCTAGCACATCCCCTTCAATAATAATAGGGCTGATAAGCAAATTTTTGTGCTTGATTGTTTCTTCTTCAAAAACACTATTATTGTAGTTTTCAAGGTTTGAAATTGTGCGCTTTTCAATCAATTTTACAATGTCATTATTTACCCTTTGTTTTATGTATTTTGTTCCAGCGCACGCAACCAATTCATCTAAGTCAGTCACAAAAATGGGAGCACTCAATGTGTCATATAAAATTTCGGCACAGTATTTTGCGTTTTCGCCAAGTTCAAAAATTGGTGAGTACTTTTTAAGTGTAATTTCACCATTTGCAATTGATATTTCAATCGGTGTGCCTTCTTTGATATGTAAACTTTTTCTTATCTCCTTTGGAATGACAATCCGTCCCAATTCGTCTAAGCGCCTAACTATTCCACTTCCTTTCATAATGTTCTCCTTTGCGATTGATTTTAACTAATATTTGTAAAACCGCAAAAAATATGCAAACTTTATTAATTGATTTATTAAACTTTTATTTGCGAAATTTTAAACCACTATATAAATGTGTCACTTCTATTGGTATAAAAAGTGAACCGAAGCACAAACTATTCGTATGAAAAAACAAAATTTTATAGTAGGTTCGCTCATCTTAGCGCTTTCAAGTTTTTTTGCAAAAGTGATTGGCGCAGTCTATCGCATACCGCTGACATACATTCTCGGCGCTGAGGGGCTGGGGCTTTATCAAATGATATTTCCGCTTTACTCGACGCTGCTTGTTTTGTGTTCCACAGGAGTGCCAAATGCGATTGCAAAAATTGTAGCAAGCGGCAACGGCGCGCAAAATAGGGCAGTTGTACGTAAATCACTGCTTTTCTTTGCAGGTATTTCTTTGTTTATGAGTCTCGCGCTTGCACTGCTTTCAAAGCCCATTGCCACACTGCAAGGCAACGGCGATGCGTGGCTCGTCTATGTCGGCATTGCGCCCGCAATATTCTTTGTTGGTGTGCTTTCGGTTTTTCGCGGATATTTTCAAGGCAAGCAAAACATCTTGCCAACTTCAATTTCACTAATAATTGAGCAGTTGTTCAAATTGATTTTTGGACTATTGTTTGCAAGTTTGTTTATCTCGCGCGGTCTTATGTTTGGCGCATTTGGTGCCGTGCTTGGGGTTACACTTAGTGAAATATTCGCGTTAGTGATGATTGTAATACAATACTTGTTTTCACGGAGAAAAGATACACAAAACATATGTGAAAATATAACTGTAAAATCAATTGTAAAAACAACAATTCCTATGACGATCAGCAGTATGATTATGCCGTTAACGCTGCTAGTTGACAGTTTTTTGATAATCAATTTGCTGAAACATATAGGCTATTCGACATCTACCGCTACAAATATGTACGGAATCTTGACAGGTGTCGTCAATTCGCTTATCAATTTACCTGTTGTCTTGTCAATGGCAGTCGCAACAATGGTTATTCCAATAATATCGAAACTACATTCTAATCACCAAGCGCACCTTGTGGCGGATAAAGCGACTTCGGCATTGCGACTTGTGCTATTTATTACGTTGCCGTGTGCCGTTGTTTTTCTCGTTTTCCCAAAGGATATAATTTATTTCCTTTTCAAAAACGGGCTAAAAGTTGGCGTTATAGATGAATATCAAGTCGCAAGTAACTTGTTAAGGATAGGCGCATTCGCCATTTTGTTTATTGCACTTGTGCAAGTCGCAACGACAATACTGCAATCAATTAATAAAACAAAAGTTCCAGTATATAATATGATTGGCGCTTGTTTTTTGAAAGTTATGCTGACGCTTGTTTTGGTTTTAATTCCAAGTATCAATATATATGGTGCAATGTGGTCAACGCTCACTTGTTATGTCGTTTGCGCAATTCTCAATCTTCAAAACCTCACAACGTGCATCAAAATAAAATTATCAATGCAATACGATATAGTTTTACCCGCGCTCGCGTGTGTAATGATGGCAACATCAATGTACGCAATCAAACAAATTATAGGCGTCGGCTTTATTCAAACGATGACAGTGTTCCTAGTAGGTGGAGCGATGTATCTACTGACAATTTTGCTTCTAAATTACCGACGCACATATGACAAACAAACCATAGCAAAATACTTTCACAACATAAAAACATTATAGTACTATAGCTTTGTATAAAAGATTTGTAAATGGCAAAAATTTCTAACGGAGGAACAACTATGAACAAAAAAGGATTGATAGAAGAACTTTCGCGAAAAACGAACTTGACACTTAGTGAAAGTAGGTCAGCAATAGAGGGGTTTCAAAATATTGTGATTGAGGCTCTAAAACGAGGCGACAATGTCAATATCACAAATTTTGGATGTTTCAAAATGGTAGAACGCAAAGGACGCTTAATATACAACCCAATGACAGGCAATTTTGACAAATACAATGCCCGCCGCACACCCGTCTTTCGCAGTGGCGTCAAACTAAAAAAAGAAGTCGTATGAGTTACTTTTAGTTTTTACTGTTAGTCATCAACCTATTCTATATCTAAAGTAAACTAGACAAATTGTATATTGCTTGATCGTATTTGATTAAGCAATAAATTAACAAAAAACAACTAAAAACATTTGATATTTTTTCTCTAATGTGGTAAACTAAGGTCATAAATGTGATTTTAGCGCATTTGCAGCGCTATAAAATTGCAAATTATTTAGTAAAGGAGAACGAAATTATGAAGTACTTAACTAAATGGGGGGGG
>CALDMJ010000034.1 GCA_937914725.1 uncultured Clostridia bacterium
GGGGGGGGGGCGTCTAAGAGTTATCCACAGGAAAGTGGAACATCCTCAAAAATTACAAGTGAAAATGTAACATTGGAGTCAAGTCCAAACCTAACATACATTGAGGGCGGGCAAGACAAAAATGTTGAAGAAAAATTAATAAAAAATAGTGAAAATGCACATATTACCCATAGCGACAGTACAAGATTAAACACGTGTGCGCAAAGGGGTAGTATGCAAAAGACTAACAATAATATAAGGGTACGTAAAAATAACTCAGCACAAGTTTTTGTGTGGGTTGTCGCAATAATGATGTTGTTTTCGGGGCTATTTTTGGGCATTTCATATGGTGCGCTCAAAGATAGTAAAACTGCAACAGGTGTCATTAGCATAGTTTTGCCACCAACGGCAGGCGTCAGCGGTTCATTTCTTTATTATGACTTTACAAGCCAAAAAATGTATCAAGGTATGGACACAAGCGGAAATGCTTTGACCGACGATACAATTTATTCGCCAAAACTTGTACTAGCAAACACTCAAAGCGGCAATAGCGCGTACATAAAACTAGAGATAAATTTGCTTGGAATAACAACGCTAAGTTACAATACAGGCGGAACAACCGCAAGTTTTTCGGATAGCACAACGCTTGTCGCGTCGACTTCAAATGGCGTTGTTACACTGACAACGCAAAAAGCTGTTGCACAGTATGCGTATATGTTTCTAGATAATGTATTGTCGAATTTGCGTGCAAAAGAAACTTTGTCAAATGCAACGCTTCAAATCAAAGTCAGCGTTTCGCTAGACGCAAATTTTACAAACAGTAGTTCAAATTATTTGTATTACAATTTTACTACCTCAGGTATACCGATAGATATTCCAACGGGAACTAACTATACGGTCAATGCAGTGACGCAAAGAGCTGAAATAGGGCAACCTTATATATTCCAAGTCACAACCGATGTTTCGTGCAACAAAACTGCGCCAGTTGTTAAAGTAAATGGCGTTGCACTAACCGCATCGGGTGGCGAAAACGGTGTCTATACCTACACAATCGCAAGTCTTCAGGGTGGCGAAACAATATCAATTACGCCAGTTATGAATACCTACACAATTACGGTTTCGCCAGTTGACGCTGTTCCAAGTTCATATTCTGACACTATTACCATTACGCTTTCTTATGGTGATTACATTATTACAAATTCTTCAAGCTCAAGCTTGTATTACAGGAAATCGGGCGGTTCAAACACAGTGCTTTATACAGGTAATAGTAGTGACAGTAGTGCTTGGTATTCGGTATCAAGTTACCATTTGGATGGTGTGACAATGGCGTGGGGCAAAGAAGTTATGGTAACAAGCGATATGGATATTAAAGCATATTGGGGCAGCGGCGGTTATTCACCGATGTGATAATCAGTGAATAGCCTTTAATGCAAAATTTGCAACAATATATTAACTACATAAAAAGCACGGCATTGAGTATTTCTCAATTGTCCGTGCTTTTTATGTAGTTAGACTTGGATGAGGGTATGAAAAGTAGTTGTAGTTATAGATTTTTTCAATTGTTTCTTGTTTTTTATAAAAAGTAGCAATGTTTTTTTTGAAAGCAGCGATATCTTCATCCGTGATTGATTCATCGTTCACTTCAATTTTTTGTGAGTCGTACGTAAACATTTTGTCCGTGTACATTCCGTTTTGGAAAGAAACTAAAACGGAATTTTTGATGTCATCAGTAAATATTCCAAATCCTTGCGCCAAATTGCAATTGTATTTGAATCCAAACAAGTCGCAAACAGTAGGGTAGATGTCATATGAATTGCAAAAAGCATCAACTTGTGTTTTTGCAACCTTGTCATTATAAATAATGAGTGGAACATTATATAGTTTTGCATTTTCAGGATTATCCGTCGAAATGCCCTTTACTTTGTACGTCAAATTCTCGTAAAAACTGTAATGGTCGCCGTACATAACAACTGTTGTTGTGTCCAAAATGTTGAGTTCTGCCAATCTATCAAAAATCAATTTGACCATATCGTCCGTATCCTTGCACGCTGCTTTGTAGTAAATCAAAATATCCTTATCGCTAGCGTTCGTCGGCACAACAAAATCGGTTTGCGTGTTCACATAGTTTTTGTACTCAGCAAAATGCTCGCGAACATATGAAACATTTTTGTTCAAGCGCGCATTGTTGCCATTGTAGGGGCCGTGAGTGGTAATGCTTGTGTAGTAACTAAAGAAGTGTTTATCTTTTGGAATAAATGAATCAATGATGTTCCCAATAACTTCGCTGTCAAGGTCCCAGTCTGTCCATTTGCCCGTCGACCCCTCTATCGTGTAATCTTCAAGTCCGTACACATTGTCAAAGCCAAGTTTTGGAATGATATCGGAGCGCCTGTAGAAATACTTAGAATAGCCGTGATAGTAGTTGACTTGACTGTCAGCGTCATTTGTTTTGAACAAGTTTGTAAGAGCGTAAGGCACTTCGACACCAACACTGTAGCCATAATCGTATAGCATTCTCTCATATGGCGAATTTCCAATAAAAGCAATTGCTTCACTAATATTTGTCGCATTTTTTGAGTGGTAGTTACTCATAAAGGTCGCCCCGCCTTTTGTCAAACTATAAAGGAAAGGTGTGTTGATAGGGTCAATAGCAAAGCTGTCAAAACTTTCAAGGCAAAGCATAATTAAATTGTCATTTTGGGCAGCGCCAAAGTATTCTGAGCGCGCGTTTTTTATTTTGCTGCCTTCCAAAATTTGCATATCGATATCAAGCTTTGTGTGCTCTTGCATTTTGGTTGAGGAGGAAAGTTGTCTGCCAATGTCTTTGATGTAAAAGCCAAATGTTCCAAACCGTTTGAACGCCTCCACTTTCATAAAAGAGTTGTTCCACAAATCTTCGTCGGTAATTTCTGTGGACTCGCTCGTGTCTGTTTTGTGACTAAGTTGATGCGACTGCGCGCAAAATGTTCCAATTCCAACTGATTGAAAGCCAATGAACAAACACAGCACCATAATTATGCGCGTTTTTTTGCTAAAATTGTTGCGCGGCAGCGTTTTATATAGAAATATACTCAACAAAATAAACGCCAAAAACACAAAAATATTTAATACCGCATACCACCAGTTGACAAAACTAGCGTCAAAGATTTGCACTGCCTGTCCGCCAAGACTCAGCATAGAAAAGTCAAACACTTCGCTCAGCATACGATAAAGCGTGTTGTTTAGAATGTTCAAAAACACTTGCACAAACAACAGAACGCTAGCAAGGATAATCCACGTTTTGCCACCAGTCGGCGTCAAAAACAAAATACCTAAATAAATGAGGATAAAAGCAAAATCGAGCAAAAAGTATTTTGGCAAAACGCCAAATCCAAGCGATGCAAAGTTTATAATTTCAAGCAAAATTGAAAATACTATAAATATGGTAGGATGCAGCCATTCCCTCGAATAAATCTTTTCCAAAATAAACTCCCAATCTATGTGATTACATTAAATAATGATAATCATTATATCACAAAACAAAAAAAATAACTAACATTTGATTGATATTCAAAATGCTTGATATTTTTTTTGAGTTGTGGTAAACTAAGGTGAAAAATTTACAAGTGAGGAAATGAAAATGGTTAACAACTTAACTAAATGGGGGGGGGGGGCGTCTAAGAGTTATCC
>CALDMJ010000035.1 GCA_937914725.1 uncultured Clostridia bacterium
AGTGTTTTTGTCAAACTAATTTTAACATAGGTAGAACTTTATGTCTACTTTTTTTATAAATTTTTATACCCACCCCAACATTTATTATACAACCAGTAAAACTCAAATCAATAGTAAGACTGCAATTCTCATCTGACCCCAACATTTGACATAGAGCCTAAAATTAAAAACAAAAAATCTTTGTGTTTTTTGTTTTTTTTATATGTTTTTTGTGCTATAATTAGACAAGGAATGCGCAGTATGGAAGTTGAAAACAAAAATGGAAAATTAACAAATGGGCGTTCAATTGAAAAACAAATACTTGTTGTTTTTTCAAAGACCATAGCAATAGTGCTTGTTCTAATGTTTGCGACAGTATTTTATGCAAGTATTTTTTCGCCACAAAGTATGGCAAAATTTACGGGCAGTTTGGGGATGAAAAATGCAAGTTTGTATTATTCAACTGTTCAGTATAACCGCGATAAGAATATTAATTCACTATATATCGTTATAAATAAGTCCATTGAACTGAAAAAATATAAAAACATTGAGAAATACTGTGTAAAATTGTTCGAAAAGCAAGATTACTATGATTTCATTGCGTATGTTGAAACAAAAAATATCAATGATGTAGTTAATGGGAATAGCAGCAATATCGACAAAATCAATCTAATGATTAGCCTTTCAAATGAAGATATGTACCTAAAAAATAAATATGTTGACGCTTTGGTTCATAGAAACAAGGTACAACAAGCGTTTGAATTTGCAAAAAACGATTTGCAGTCACTAGACATCGAACTGACTTTACAGTCGCGTTTGCATTGGTGTTATAGTAACTTATTTTTGCTAGATGATTTGCAATTTTTCGACGATAATCAACGAATTTTGATTGAAAACTATGTAAAAAATGCTTACAGTCTTTATAATTCTACGAATTTTAATGATTTGAGCGGCGTTGATAGTTTTAATTATGTTGTTTTGGGAAATACCTTAAAGCGCAGTCTTAATGATATATTGAAATTAAAAGATAAAAATGTCGTTTTTGACAATTTGTCCTATGATGAAATCAAAAGTATGATAAAAGTACTAAATGGAGGTGGAGAATGATATTAGGAAACATTGATAAAATTAAAAAAGTTGACCTGCAAACTTTGGAAGAATTAAAATGCGAAAAGATGAATGAATTTGTAGATTTAGGTTTAATTTCAAAAATCACGCCTTTTTGCCAAAAGTATAAAATTGACATTGGTTTTACCTTGAATAAAGACAGATGCGTGCAAGAAATTTTTGTCGGCAGCGACTACAAATCTTTGCCGCTCGACGACGAAGATAACTCACAAACACCGCAAGGCCGTGTTTTTAATGTAGTTTTTGCTGAAAAAACAAAAATAAACCCAGTCGAACAAACATTTTTAAGACGCAAACGACTTGAATGTATTTGCAAAATTTCGTATGACGAAAAGTTTAATGGCGCCGAAATTGCTTTGCTAAACATTGACGAAGTAAAAACAATAAGTGTGGAATCGGTTGAATTTATCAATAAGTACGGAATTGAACAAAAAATTGAAGAATATTTGACTGAATATAAAGAATTTCGAAAAAAAGGCTTTGATACAGCAGGTGAGCACGAGCGAGCAATTATTGTGGGCGTCGGTAGACGTGGCGAGGACATAGAAACAGGGCTGAACGAGCTAGAAAACCTTGCAAATTCGGCTGGAATTGAAGTAGTTGGTAGATTTGCGCAAACGCGCAAAGTCCCTGACAAAGCATATTACGTAGGTGTTGGAAAACTAGAGGAAATTCGCGAAGAAATAGCACAAAAGCAAGCAAATGTAGTGATTTTTGACGATGAACTCAGTGGAAATAAGATAAAAAATCTTGAGGACGAACTTGAAGTAAAAGTAACCGACAGGTCAAATGTCATACTCGACATTTTTGCAAAACGCGCCAGCAGCAACGAGGGGCGCTTACAAGTCAATTTAGCAAGAATGAAGTACAATTTTTCGCGCATACCTGCATTTCAAAACACTGAAAATAAAGGACTTGGTATGCGTGGCGCTGGCGAAACAAAAATGGAACTCAGTCGCAGAGTTTTGAAAAACAAAATGTTTGCGATTGAAAACCAAATTAAAGAAATTAAATCTCAAAGACAAATCCGCCGTTCACGAAGAAAAGACAATGCGGAAAAGATTGTGTCGCTGGTCGGTTATACCAACGCAGGCAAAAGTACTTTGCTGAATAAAATGACGGATGCCCAAGCGTTTGCTGAAGATATGCTATTTGCAACGCTTGATACGACAACGCGCGAGTGTTTTCTTGACCCAAATTGCAAAATTTTGCTCACCGACACAGTCGGTTTTATCGACAAACTACCGCACGAATTTATCGATGCATTTTCAGCGACACTAGAAGAGTCCGTCGAGTCGGATTTGTTATTGATTGTAGTTGATATTTCCGACCCTGAAGTGCAAAGAAAATACGATGTT
>CALDMJ010000036.1 GCA_937914725.1 uncultured Clostridia bacterium
GCGGCAATAACGATTGGTGGAGTTAAAATGGTGTTTTACCCAATTTATCAATTATTATTCTTTGCCGTGTATGTTCTGTTGGGGCTTGCCATGTGGTTTGTTTATGCGTGGGTGTTCCAGATTCAAGATTTTTACATCAAACTGCAAGAAAAAAATCGTAAAATCAAGGTTGAAGAATACGCGCTATGCGCAAAATATAACAAAAACAAGGTGGATGAATGTATGAACACTGAAAGTCAAAACAAATTAGTTGTTAAAAATGTTTATAAAAAATACGGGAATAATGAATATTTTTCGGTTGCGGATGCGAGTTTGGAAGTCAATGCGGGGGAAATATTTGGCTTCTTGGGTCCAAATGGTGCGGGGAAAAGCACTATCATCAAATGCATAGTTGGTATACAACCTGCAACAAGCGGGTCAATTGAAATCAATGGTTATGACATCTATAAGCAACCTGAAATGGCAAAAATGCAACTAGGTTTTGTACCTGACCACTATGCACTTTACGAAAAATTGACAGGGCGTGAATATATAAATTATGTTGCAGACCTTTATGAAGTCAGCAAAAAAGAGCGCGACGAGCGTATGGAAAAATATGTCACAATGCTCAATATGCAAACGGCAATTGACAATCAAATAAGAACATATAGTCACGGAATGAAACAAAAAATTGCCATAATGTCCGCACTCATCCATAATCCAAAATTGTGGATTTTGGACGAACCTTTGACGGGGCTTGACCCAACATCAATCTTTCAAGTGAAAGAGTGTATGAAAGAACACGCACGCAACGGCAACATTGTATTTTTCTCAAGCCATATTATTGACATTGTCGAAAAACTCTGCGACCGTATTATGATTATCAAGCGCGGGCAAATTAGAACATCTGTCACACTTGACGAGTTAAAAGAAAAGAACATCGGGCTTGAAGAATTTTATTTAAAGACAATTAACGATACAGATGATAAAATTGTTTCGGTCAAAGATTTTGAGCAAATGCACAAAAAAGATGTGCTAAATGATAAAAATAATGAAGGAAAAACAAAAGAAATCCCCAATGATAAAAGTGTAAAAAATGACAGCATAATCGCAAAAAACAACAATATACCCGCTGGAAATAGCAAGAAAAGCGCAAAGAACAAGAAAAAATAACAATAGAGGAAGTTATGGACAAATTTAAAACGCTGTTTATGATGCAGTTGAAGGAAAAGTTAGGCTTATCCTTTTTGAAAAATAAAAAACAAACGATGTTCAAGGTTGTATTTGCAATTCTTGGCTTTATCGCAATAACTACTGTTGCTTATTTCTTGCTTTCTTTGTGTCAAATGCTCAATCTGTTTTCGGCATTAAATCATATTCCACTTTCCGTAATGGCTGTACTTTTAACAGTGATGTTTTTCCTCAATTTGTTTACCTGTACGGTTGGGCTCAGTAAAACACTTTTTTATGGAAAAGATAACTTAGTGTTAATTACATATCCCGTCAAACCATTCATAATGTTTTTGAGCAAAATGTTAGTGTTTTATATAAATGAAATCAAAAAAACATTTACATTCTTAATACCAGTATTCTTTGCATACGGGTTGATTTCAGGCTTGAGTTTCATCTACTTTATTTGGATGCCGATAATGCTTGTAGTCTTTGCAAGCATACCTGTTTTGTTGGGTGGGCTTTTGGCAGTGCCAACAAACTATATTATTGCATTTTTAAAGAAGTTTCCTATTGTCAAAGTGTTATTGCTGTGCTTGCTGCTTGGCGGAGTAATCACGGGGGTTGTCTTTTTGATTCGGCTAATTCCAGCGGACATAAACTTGATTTCTAGTTGGACGAGCGTATCAAAGTCTATTCGCGCATTCCTTGCGTGGTTTAGTTCGGCGTTCTATCCATTTTATGCTATGACAATTTTCCTTTGCGGGAAATATCAAAGCCTCACGTCCACGCTTTTTACAGAGTACTCATACATAGTCTTACTTGTGATGCTCGCCGTGATTGCGGTGCTAATAGGGCTAAATTTGCTCATATCAAAGTTTTTATACTTAAAACTTGCTTCAAGACAATTTGAGTTCAATCAAGGGAGAAAAAAGATTGGAAATATAAACATTCCACACAAAGCGTTTATCTCAGCATCAATATATGAGTTCAAACGCTGCGTGCGCGATACAGGTATTTTATCCTCAGCTGTTGCGACGCTGATTGTTACGCCAATTGCAATTTTGCTGCTGAATGCAATATATTCGGCGATAAATACACGCATTTTGGGCGACTATTTGACGATTTCGTTTAACGTATTGATTATTTTATTGTTTGTACTTTCAAACAATATCAATGTTTCGTCGATATATAGTCGCGATGGTGATGCGCTGTACTTGAACAAGACAAAACCAAACAAGCCGTACAAAATTCTGTTTCCACGACTATGCTTTAATGTAGTTGTCACAACAATTGCGGTTGCGGTTGCGAGTGGGTTCTTTTTGGCAAAATCGACGCTTGGGGCGCTTGACGGAATTTTCCTTTTCTTCACACTATTGTTTGTTGCACTCACACACATAGTTTGGAGTGCGGAGATTGACTTTTTGAATCCAAAACAAAATATATTTAAGACGGAAGGGATGGCAGGGGTCAATCCAAATGAACTAAAGTCGACAATACTCGCATTTTCTTTAAGTGCTTTCTGTTTTGCTATTGTACTTGGCTTCCAGTATTTGGCGGCAAACTACATTTGGCTCAAGTTGTTTGTAGCAAGTCTAGGGCTTTTGATGTGGCGTGTATATAGTTTTTACTACAAGTCTAAAGTTCTTTTTAGGGAGTTATAGCAAATGAAAAAATCGGTTTTGTTTTTAATATTAGTGATATATCTTATATCTATTGTGGTTGTCACATTCTTTGGAATGAAAGCGCGTATGGACCAGTTTCAAATTTATATGAATCGCATAGAAATCACGAGTTTCGACCAAAAGGTAGGCAACGACAAGTATTTGATTGTTAAATATGATGAGACGGAAGGCTATACAAGTGTATTCATTGAGTACGAGTATGGTCCAACTGAAGCGACATTTCCTGAAAAGATAAAGTTTACACTTTCAAACAATACTTACGTTGATGAGGACGGGAACACGCAATATTATGCAACGATTTCACAAATGGGGGAGTTGACCTTCTTCAAGAAAAAGGCGGTCAAAGTGACTTTGACCACTACGGACGGCTCCAAACTCTCCGACACCGTCACCGTCATCTGCCGCTAGGCGGGAAAGCCCGCGGCTGCAGGTACTGTCCCTACGCCTAAATTGATTTCGTGGACGGCGTACAATCGCGTATTTTATTTACCTCTGTTCTCGTGGTGGCGGACGCCACAGGTGCAGGTTTGGTGAGTGATACTGTATGTAATTAGTACATAGTTAATTGACTATGTACTTTTTTTGTGCGGTAGTGTTTTTATGGTTGCTAGTTTGTGGTGTGATAGTGCGCGACGGGTGCTTTAGTCTTTAAAAGTGTGGCTTACCACTTAAACTTTATAATACATTTGATTTTTGCTTGTTGGTTTTTCGGGGATAGTCATACAAATTAGCCCTGCTTCTAAAGCGGGCGCAAGGTAGTTTTTTCTAAAACTGAGTCGCGACTTTAGCCCTAATTTTTCCATTAGTTCTTGTGCTGATTGAGGGTATGTTTCCATAACATCCATTAGTTTTGAAATTTGTGTATTCAAGTGATTGTAGTGTTTGCGCGAATTGTTGACGATGTCAACGATTGCTTGATTTATGACATTCAGCATAAATTCAATGAAAGCATTTGAATTGCCTTGACTTGTTGCGATAGCAATAGCATTGTAGTAGGCTTCTTGATTATCTTTTATCACACTTTCAATAGGAATGTACTTAAAAATCGGTTTCCATTTTGAAAGTAAAGCAGTTTGCCACAGTCTGCCCATTCTGCCGTTGCCGTCAAAAAATGGGTGAATAAACTCAAATTCATAATGAAATACGCTAGATTTTATTAGCATTTGAACATTTGCATTTTTGACCCAATCAAAAAGTTGTGATAGTAGAGAACTTGCCATTGTTGCGGACGGGGCTGTGTGTATAACTTTTCCGCTTGAATTGAAAACACCAACATTTGCAGTGCGCAGTTTGCCTGCGCTTGCGACAAGGTTTTTCATCATTATAGCGTGGACTTCAAGCAGACTTTTTTCATCAAATGGGTCAATTTCGTCCAGTTTTTTGTAGGCTTCAAAAGCGTTTTTAACGGCGGTAATGTCGTCAGAGTTTCCAAGCACGCGCCGCCCATTGATTATATCGGTGACTTGCTGCAAGGTCAAATTGTTGTTTTCTATCGCTAGTGACGAGTGTATGCTTTTCACGCGCGAAACTTTTCTAAGTCGCGGCAATTTTTCAAGTTCATTTACTTCGCTCAGTTTGCCTAGATTTTCCATAATTTCTGCACACAATTCAAACATTTCATTTGTTATGTCAAATGGTGGGGTGTAGTTTTCCATAAAACCTCCAATTGTTGTTGCTATTATTATAGCACATTTTGGTTTGAAATACAACATCTTGTATGTTATCTTGTATGTTATCTTGTATGTTTTGGGCATACAAGATGTTTTTTTTGCGGAAAGAAAAAGTGCAAATGTGGACGGTTTAAGAAATATTTTGTGGGAGAAACAACATTTTTGCGCGCAAAACATATATTGCTATTAAGGTAATATTCAATTAGTGGACGAACAAAGGAGAACAAATGGCAAAAATTACAAACCAGTCAACATTGACATCAAAATACACGCTTCCTGACCAAAGCGAACAACAAAACGAAACACAAAGTAATATTTCGACTGCCGAGAATATGACGACTTCCTTTTTGAAGGAAAGAAAATCGGCAAAAGACTTTGGTGTTCCTGAAGCGGAGATTATGCAAACAATCACTTTGACGAATAATAGTGAGTACCCAATTTCGGACATCACGGTTGTGGACACAATATCTGAGGGCGGAACATTCAAGACGGGCTCGGTGCTAATCGACGATGTAGCGCAACCTGATATGGACATTACAACAGGGGTTCAACTTGAAAGTGACATCCAACCCAATAGCAGTTGCAAGATTGAATACTATCTTGTGCTTTCCGACCAACCGACTCAAAATGAAGTTACCGCTACGTCGGAAATTACGTACACTGTAAATGAAGCCGTCGGCTTAAAGGAGCTAACAAACGAAACAATTATCAGTGTTGAAAATGAAAAAATAACAATAAAGAAAACATCTGACAAGAGCGCCGTTATCACTGGCGATAAAATCACATATCAACACGAAATCAAAAATGAGGGGAACATTGACAATACTGACTTGTTCTTCAAGGATACAATTCCTGCCGAAACGACATTTGTTACAGGCAGCGTAAAAATCGACGAACAATCATATCCAGATTACGACCCATCTGTTGGCTTTTCGCTCGCTGACCTTGCTGCTAATCAAACAATCATTGTCAAATTTGAAGTTACAGTCAACTAAGGTAGCGTAACCTCAATTGTATAAACGTTATGGCAAGAAATATTGTGCTAAAGATAGCGAATATTCACCAGTACTAGAAAAGCGTGTTACGACTTTTGGGGTGAAGTATAGTGTGGTGCAACTAAATTGTCAACAAATAAGGCGCATAGATTTTATGCG
>CALDMJ010000037.1 GCA_937914725.1 uncultured Clostridia bacterium
TTACCTGAACAAACATTAAAGAATATCATTGACGAAAGAAATACTGATATAAAATTATCAACATTAGCAAAAATCGCTGACGGCTTTGACCTTAGCATTGTCGAATTTTTTGATGACCCGTTATTTGAAAAACAAACACTTGAAATATCCTGAAATAAAAAAGGCTGAACCCAAAATGAGGTTTAGCCTTTGACAAATCAAACAATTATTTTGCACTTGCAGCGTTGTATTCTCTTGTGAGAGCAGAAACTTTACGACTAGCAGTATTCTTGTGGTATACGCCGTCAAGTCTAGCAGAATCAATCAAAGAAACGCAGTTTTTCAAAAGTTCTTCAGCTTTTTTCAAATCACTTTCAGTGAGCGCTGCTCTAAACTTTTTAACTTCCGTTGCAATACGAGCCTTTTTTGATTTGTTTTGCATTCTTTCCTCGTTGGAAATCAAAATTCTTTTTTCTTGAGATTTAATATTTGCCACGATGTCCTCCATAAAAAATTGTTATTTTCTTAGATTAAAGGTATTAATCCTTTTAAAACTTAGATAGTTTAGCACATTTATCAAAATTTTGCAAGTGATTTTTGAAAAATTATCATTATTGTGTTTTCTTTTCGCGCTATTATGTTGATTTTATGAATATAATTCTATTTAACATAGATATTAATGTAATTCTTTTTACATTTTTTTGCATACTCAAGTGCCGAACGTGCACCACTTTTCTCCTTATTGTCTCCTACATAAAAAACTACCAAATCACTACTATCAATCATTGCTCTATTCCTAAAAAAAATGCGATTTTTCCAATAATCAAAAAAACTGAGGTATTCCAACCTTTCATAATCTCCATCCTTTAACCACTCAGGTCTTTTTGACACTCTTAAATGTCTTTCATCCCAAAGACATAATACCCTTTCAAATTTTAGGTTATAACTATTCTTTAAATCAGTAACAACTTGCCAGCATAATTCATCAAATTCGCCCAAACCACCAAACCATACTTCTCTAATTAAAATAAATGTCATAAAATAAAGAATATAAAACTTTTTCTAAAAAATTAACATTGTTTATTTCTCTGTGTCCAAACACAGAACATATCTTGTTTGATTTCATGGTTATATATATAACATAATATGAGAACAAAATCAACCATTTGCGTATAATAAAAATTAATAAATAATCATTTTATGGGAATAATTGCCAATGAAAACCATATAAAATATCCGTAAATGGAGAATGTTATGAGCAAAAATTGTATAACTGAAGATGAAATACTAAATAGAATAGGTTATTTTCAAAATAAAAGAAATATATCTTCTTACGAATTAGGTCAAAGACTAGGTCACACAAAAGGTTATTTTTATAGAATAGAAAACAAAGAAATCGCTTTGACAACCAAAATGTTGGTAGAAATTTTAGAGATATTGGATGTTTCAAGTGAAGAATTTTTTTACAATGATTTTGAGAACTATCAACAACACAAAGATATTATAGATTCGCTACAGTATCTTTCTACTGATGAAATAGACTTAATGAAACTACAACTAAAACAAAAGATAAAATCAAGAAAAATTAAAAAAGCAGATTATAAAGTTGTAGTGAAAGTTAAACCAATTTCAAAAACAAACAATAATGGAGATAATTGACAAATTCAATTATGAATAAGCGAAAGAATTTGGCGGGCAACGGCGCGGGATGGCTCGTAGAGGCGGACGGCTGGGAGAAGTGACAAAATATGCGGGGCAAGAAAATTGTAGTGCGTACAACCAAGCACTACATTTTTTATATTATGGCAGAGATATGGCGCAAGCAGTTGGTGCGTTAGGTGCAAAAGGAATTCGGCGTCATTAATGTGCGTGTCGATGTCGCGCGCGATTGATGTGAGCGGCAAAAAATAGATTTTATCATTGTCAAGATAAGAGCGGACATATGACGAATAATAGTAAGTTGCGGTTGTTGTGAGGACAAGCGTATTTTCGCTCGTTGCGGCGGCTTGCTTGATTGCGGGTTCGACGCCGACGAATTTGACGGACGGGAAGCGCGCGCGCAAAGTTTTTATTGCGCACGCGGTGGCGGTGTTGCACGCCAATACAAAGATGTCGATTGAGTATGTTTTCAATATTTTTTCGACATTACGACACATTAGGTCACAAATTTCGCTGCGCGATTTTGACCCGTATGGGCTGTGAAAAAAATCGGCAAAATATAATAAATTCAAATCAAATTTACGATTGTTTTTGGCAACCAAAGCGCAAAAAGCGAGATAGGTAGCATAGCCGCCGACCCCGCTATCCATAAAACAAATATTCATTGCTTGCCCTCACAAATGCGTTTCAAAATAATATGATTTTTGCACGCGCTCACGATGCGCTTTGTGTGCTGCTACAATCAACGAATCGACAAATGCGGAAATATCCTCATCCCATAAATAATACGCAAGCGACCCCGGT
>CALDMJ010000038.1 GCA_937914725.1 uncultured Clostridia bacterium
AATAGATATCTCTGATTCATTTGCGCAAAATCTTAGAGGAGCACCGTGCATCAATAACAAATATTATGGTATAAATATACACTATAACGGAACATCTAATGTTGCTTACAGTGTTGTTTACGATGTTGATAATTTGGTCATTAAATGTAACGATTTTAGTGGCAGTATCCCTACTGGTGTAGAAATTGGCACCATAATTAGAAATGGGAAAATTTACAGAGTTGACTTTGACTTTACTAATATCCCCAATATGGCTCCAAGCGTCATAGCGTGGGCGTCAATAAAAATTTATGAACTAGATTTTGAAGATATGAGCATATCAAGTGTTGCATCGCAATCTTGTTCAAGCGTAATGGGAAAAGCGTGGACAACGCTGTCATTTGAGATTACAGACGATGAAGATACCATTACAGTGTTAGCAAATACTGGATACACTTATGTTTATGATTTTGAGTCGTTAAAAGAGTGTGGCAAAACACAACTTGAACTAAAAAACAACTAAAAAAATAATTATTGAGAAATTATTATATATACTAAAGTATATATAAATTTGCGCGGCTGGGGGCTACAATGGACAAAATATTAGTGTACATATTAATTGGCGCTGCCCTGCTATTTGCGGGGAGCGTCATCAGTAAAGTGATTGCGTTTTACTGGCGCGCGGGGTATGAGGACCGCAAGCACGCTCGCGAACAGCGTCGGCAAGAAAAAGCAAAGTGGAAGTATGCTCAAGTTGGTGCAAACAACTTACTTCTTGAGCGTATCATCCAAACGCGGTTTATAATCTTCAAAGGGTCGTGGGGCAAAGGTAAATCTATCCTTATGAATTTAGTTGCGCATTATTTGTACGTCAAGGAACTGGACAGCATACAAACACAGTTGCGCTACAACAAGATTATGCGCCCCGACTATACGCGTGAATATTTCGCTTTGCACGAGTCAGGTCGGTTGCCCATTTATTCTAACCTAGACTTTATCGTTGGGGAGAACAGCGCAACGCAATTGCGCTCGCAAGAGCTTGAGCCGTACATAAAACTACAGCAACGAGCAATACAAAAAGCCATATTTTGTATTGATGAATTTTCCTCGCTTTTCCCGAAAGAGTTATACTACGAAAATCAAGCCAATCAAAACCCCGAACTAACCGAGATGAAAGAGTTCTTTAAGAAAAATCGACATTATACAAATGGTTGGATACTCGGCACAGAACAGGACGGCGAAGATATGTACAAGGGCTTCCGCAAAAACGGCTATGCACTTGTCACGGCGCTTGGCACGACTGTGTCACTGCCTCCAAAGGCGAAAGCGTTGCGCTCGTTCAAAAACTTAATCAACAAACTTGCTCCCGCTTATTTTACGACAAACGTCAAGCAATTATTCAAAGAAGAATTGTTTGTCAAAGACAAAGTCAAATTATTTTTCAAACTGTTTCTTCCCTCGTATATTTGCTTGCCAAAGTGCTACTATCAGCGCAAGCAGGACATACACAACAAAATCAAAGAAAAGTATTCACGTTTTCAAACTCTGCTTGAGTATGACGGCGTGCAATACTACTTGCGCTATACCAACAACGACATATTCGCATACGATACGCGCGCATACAAGCACGAGTACGACGAACTATTTGACAGTGACGGCAAAAGGAAAACAAAAAATGAAAGTACTAATTAAAGAATTACAAACAGTGTTTCGCAACGAATTTGCGCGCTTGGTGCGCGATTTCGGACATTGTAAATTAACGGACGACGATTTACAAACCTACATTGACAATTTTCCCGCCTACTATGTCGTGTTGGACTCAGTCCACAAAGAGTGCGTGGAGGAAGAGCGCAAGACCAAGTACAAGCAAACAATCAATGCGGAGTCTCCCCTTGTGCAACAGTTCCGCGCCCGCGCGGGCGAAGAACTAACGCTGCTCAAGGAAGAACTGCAGATGACCGAGCGCGGGTTCGCGCTAGAACCCACCAAAGCAATTACCAAATACAACAAAGAAAGACGACTCAACAAGCGTATCGAAGATACGCAAAAAACAATCGACACGCTGGACAAGTTAATCATAGAACTTGCACCACCCAAACGAAAAGTCGGACGACCTAAGAAAAATAAAGACGATAACATATAATCGTTTTTATTTGGGAATTGGGTTGCACATATACACAACTAAAGGAGACAAAAAACGAGTGAACAAAATATACGAGTATCGAAAGAAAAATAACCTAACGCAAGACGACTTTGCGTTTGACCTCGGCCGAGCGGGCTTGCACTGTACAAAGTCGGATATATCGCGCTGGGAGCGAGGTTTGTGCATTCCAAGCGCGGATGCGCGGTTCATAATCGCGGACGTAATTGGGATGAGTGACTATGATTTGCTTGTCGACATAATCGCAAACCTCGATTACCCAAACTACCGAAACAAAGCAGTAAAAAAGAAAGCGCGAGGTGTTAGCAATGTCAATACTGGATAAACGCACGTTGCGCAAACGTCGTAGGCACTTGCAGTGGCTACATTTCAAGGCGAAAATCAAAAACCATATTACCAAGCGGCGCGCAAAAAAGATTACGGAACGATTGCGTAAAGCGTACGTCAAAACTGGTGACACCGTGCAACTTATAGCGCAACACGACTATAGGTTCGACCTTGTCGCACCACTCGATACGCTATGTGCGCAAGGCGTCATATCGTATGAGTACGACGACGCAGTCGCCGACAAATGCTACTATGTAACAATCGAGGAGGAGAATAACAATGATTAAAATACTGGTATTTCGCAGCCGCAAAACTGGGCAAATTACGTGCATACAAGATTGCCCTAATTACGACGACCTAGACAATATAGTCGGCGAGTTCAACAGCAACGACCCTGAATGCACAGTCTCTGCCGAAAAGGTCAAAGAAGGCTCACTGACGGAGTTTTTGCTCAAGAACTACAAGGGGCGCAGGACAACAACAAAGAACGACATAGACGAATGCTTGCGCGCGTTAGATTTTGGCTTTAAGCGCCTAAATCTACAAATAGACCTTATAAAACAAGAAATGCAAGCCTTAAGCGCTCAAAAGTATACCCAAATTTGAAAAGTTTTAACATTGGCAAGCAAATATGTTAAAACAATCCAAAACAACGCAAAATAAGCCTCAAAACGCTTAATTAATAAATTAAACCCAAATAAACGACCCAATAAATAAAAAAACAAAGGTGATATTATGAACTTTAAAAAAGGACTAGAATATCGCCCCATAAATTGCTATTTCGATGACAAATTAAAAATATTAATCAATAAGTTTGGTTTGCGTGGCTACGCAATACTACAACTAATAACAAACAAAATCTACTTTGAAAATGGGTATTATCTCAAATGGGATGATGACATCCAAGCACTGTTTACGGTAGAAATCAACGCCAAAGACAACAAAATTGTTGGACAGTGCTTAGAATACCTACTAGAACGCGGTTTCTTCGACAAAGAAATGTACGAGAAATATAGCATACTGACAAGTATAGAAATACAACAGGAATATGCTAAAATCACGTACAAACGCGTAAATCAATGGCATACACCTCAGTATGTGTATTCTTCTATACTTTCAGCGCAAACGGATATCCGTTTGACCGAAAATGATAGCAATTTGGGCGAAAATGACAACGGAAACAATGCAGAGAAAAGAACAGCAAAGGAAAGTGAGAGTAAAGTAAAGGAGAGTGAGAGTAAATGCGACAGTCTCACGCCTGCGCAATCTCTCTCACAAAGGCTAAATAAGCAACTAAAGAACAAAAACTTGCAGATAGACACAAACGTAATCAATGTTGATTCGCTTTGCAGTGCCGTGCTAGAATCGGACTTCCTGCAAAAGGCAAGCAATCTCAATGTCGACTGGCTCGTCAAGCACTACGCGGACATAATCGCAGGCAAATACTGCAACGCTGGCGAAATCAAAAAACAAACCAACTCCGCCGCGCTCCACCACCGCCAATACACCAAAGAAGAACTAGACGGAGTATTCGGCAATCTAGATGACTTTATACAATAAAAAAAGGAGAAAACTATGGAAAAGAAAATGAAACAAGTAACATTGGAAGAATTTATAACATTACACGGCTACACAAAAAAGGAATGGGACGACACCGTCGAAGAGTTATGCAAAAATGGTGTCGGGAAAGGCACGTACCAAGATTATAACTTGCTATATCTAGTTATCGGCTGGCTGTGCAACTACAAAAGTGAATGCGAAGAATGACAACCTCGGAAATAACGAACTATCTCAAATCGGTCAAGCAATACTTCTACGATTGCCCCAACGCCGAACTCTCGCTCGAGATAGTCAAAGACCTAATCACAATAATATTGCAATTACTACAAGAAAAAGAGGGCTAGTCCCTCTCAAAAAAAAATAAGCAAAGTAATGACATTAACGAAAAAAAAGTTGTAAAACGCGATGTAATAATTAAAAATATAGTCAAAATGCGGGCTAGACCAGCTTCGTAATCAATAGATCGCGGGTTCGAGTCCCGCCACTAGCCCCATAGCATTGCAAATTGTTTAATGAATGCAACAACAAAAAACGGCGCAAATGCCGTTTTTTGTTGTTAATCATTGGGAACATAAATACCACACTAAAATGAAAGAAACGCTGTTGAATAGTCTGCAACTACTTGAGGAATGTAATCGTAAGCAATACGGAATATATCTTGATAGTACTTTTGTTGCGCTACAGATGCTTTTTCAATATATGTTTCCTCAATTTCATCACTTTTATTCATCTTTTTGAAGTCGAAACTTTTAAGCGCCGTATTAAAGATATCAATTTGCGCTTCAAAGAATGTTTGCTTGTCGGTTAGAGTTTTGTAACTAGCTAGTTTATTCTCATCGGACAATTTTGCGTTTGCTTTTGTCAAAAGCGCATTTACTTTGTTCATTTCGACACAAAGTTGTGTTGTATTGCCTGCAGACACTTTTGTATCAAACTTCCCTGATTCCAAATTAAAGTATTTGCCATACTCAAATGCAACTGACACTTTTGCAATTTCAAACGCTTTATGCTTGAGCAAAATTTGCAAATCATAACTTTCGCGTGCAGTTTTGCCGTCATTCGCGTAGAAATCGGGATAAAAATCATTAAAGAACGCATTGGTAGTAGCATCGCCAAATTTGATAACTACATCGATAAAGTCGTTGTATGCTTTTACAAAGCATGCATAGTCAACAAGTTCACTTGTGTTCATTTGCTGCCCACTTGGATGTCCCGCAAGCGCACTTTGAAAACGTTTCTTAGCATTGTCAAAATCTTGCAATGCCTTGCGCGTTTTGTTGAGGTTATTATAAATAGCGGTGCGAGATTTTGCCGACCAGTTTTTATCTCCAATTGTTCCGTTTGTTTGAACAAAAAACGAAAATGCGGCTTTGGTAATAGGCTCAAAATAAGATGTCAACAAACTCGCTCTTGAATCATCGATAATCAATGTTGTTACTTCATTTGAATATTCAACCGTAAATTCCTTTGTATCCTTATCAAAATACGATGCACAATCGGTCAACAATTTTGTGTACTCGGCGGTGATGTCCGCCGTTTTTCTTTCTTTTTCACTACAACCTGCAAAAGCAAGCCCTACGCACAGGCATAGCGTTATGCTGAGTACAATTTGAATAAATTTGTTCATCGCTTACACCTCCAAGTACTTGCTTATAATGGTAAGATTTGCTTTAATTGTTTCATCTTTTTGCTCATTTAGGTACGTTGCTGTATTTTCCGCTCTAAGCAGCCCGACAATATTCGCTCTATCTAGGGCATTGTAGGCACTTATAACACTGCACAATTCACCAGAATTGAGTGTATTGAATCCATCCTTCTTTCCCTCTTCAATAAGAGGTGTCAATTTTTGTTCTATACATTGTTCAAACTTGCTCGTTTGGACTTTGTTTTTATCATTGATTGAATCATATTGTGCAATTTGTGCGCAAGAAACCATTGCTCTAAGGTCGTACAAAACAAACTCAATTTCATCGATTTTCGCATTGTTATAAACACTTGTTTTGACGTACGGAACAAGTTTATCAAGTACAGCGCTACCACTGCTTTGCATTTTTTTAAACGCTTCAATAAGTTGGTTATTCAAGCCACCGATACTTGCAGCGTCATATGACACGCTTGATTCATAGTTATATATATACTTTGCTAGATATGCGACGCCGTCCTTACCGTACGCGGAAGTATTGTACGTTTTTATTGCGCTCAAAACATCTTTTTGCGCGCTTTTGTTAACATCTTTTGCATACGCACACAAAAATCCAAGCATTTCAATTTGCTCTTTAATTGCTTGTGTGAATGTATACTCAGTTTTGAGGTCACCATCTTTGACGATATATATACCGTCTCGCCCTTTTATTTCTAGTGTCAAATATTGATAATCTTTATATCCACTTTTTTGAAGCATTGCAATTTGCTGGTCATAAACTTTTTTTGATTCGTCAGGTTTGTTTAGCACAAAATAAACGGCTGTTGTTATGCCTGCAATCAAAATAATGACTACAACTAGTCTCAATAAAACTTTTGACATTTTCACTCCTTCTCCTGTCAATAATTATACCACAACCGCAATGCAAAGTCAATGCTATTGTACTATTCGTCATATTTGTCCATTTTTTCAACGTAGTACTTGCAATGATTATTCAATTTGCACTTGTCACATTGTGGTTTAACTGCCTTACAGTGATATCGTCCAAACAAAACAAGCAAAAAGTGGTCGCTAGCCAAATCACGCCCAGCAAAAACATTGCGCAAATCCATTTCGACTTTTTCGGGCGTATTGCCCTCACTAAGCCCGAGCCTATGCGCGACTCTAAAGACGTGCGTATCAACACCGATGTTATTTGCGCGAAATGCCTCCGCGGTCACAACATTGGCGGTTTTTCTGCCAACTCCTTGCAATTGTTGCAGTTTTTCTACATCGTTTGGCACTTGCCCATCAAACTCTTCATCCAACTGCTTTGCACAAGCAATTATTGCTTTTGCTTTATTGCGGAAAAAGCCGAGTGGCCTTATAATCTCCTCAACGTCCTCTTGCTTTGCATTTCCAAGCGCTTTAGGTGTTGGGTACTTTTCAAACAAAATTGGGGTGACTGTGTTCACGCGCTTATCCGTGCATTGAGCGGACAAAATGACGGCAATCAATAGTTGGAATGGCGAGCGATAATTCAATTCACATTTTGGATTTGGGAAAAGAGTTTTCAGGTATTCAAAAATTTCGTTAACATTTTTCATTTATTAAAACTTCCCTGCTTTTTTATGGAACGTTATACCAATAGTTCCAACGCCACAGTGCGTACCAATTGTTGGTCCAATGTACTGAACGCGTATGTCAGCATCAACGCCTAAATACTCTACAAGTAGGTCCTTCAATTCGTTTGCATACTGTTCTTGCATTGCGTGCGCAATGATTACAGGATAGTCGGCAACATTTTCGCCATATTTTTTCACATTATCAAACAGCGATTTAACTACTCCGCTCATTCTTCTTGCAGTCGCGCATTTGACTATACTGCCTGTTGAGTCAAGAACAAGAATTGGCTTGACGCCAAGTAGCGTACCTATGACTGCTGTTGTGGGACTAACACGCCCCCCGCGCTTTAGGTGCATTAGGTCGTCTACGCCAAAGTATGTTCCTACTTCGTCTCGAAATCTCTCGACAAATTCGATAATTTCTTCAGCGGTTGCTCCTGCTTTGTATTGTTCATACGCTTTTATTATAATTAGACTAATGCCGATAGAAATTTGCCTTGTATCGACATACGAAATGGCGCGTTCAGGATATTTCCCCTTTAAATCAGCAATTGCTTGCTTCATATACTCAAATGTGTTGCTCAATTTTTGCGAAAACGTTAGGTATATAATATCGTCACCATTTTTGAGATGCGGCTCAAAGTATTCAATATAGTTTTGCTTGTTAAGTCCGCAAGTTGTAGGCACGGCGCCATTTTTGACGCGTTCAAAAAATTTTATATAGTCTTTATTCCTCCCTAAATCTGCTTGCAAAAGTTCGCCGTCAAGGCAATACGGCATATTTATTATTTCACAATTCATTTTATCGGCAGTTTCATACCAAAGTTCTGAATTTGTATCTATAAAGAATTTCAACATAACAATTTCTCCCTTAGTTGATGCAATGGTTGCACTCAATTGTGATTTTATCACATTTTTGGCTACATAGTCAAGCAATGTGTAGATTATTAATTAATTTTCAGTTTGATATTGACAAAATTCGACTTTTGTGTTACAATACTTGCGAGGAGAAAAAGATATTTATGAATTATGTAGATGTTGAAAAGGATGAAAAAAAGATTGAAAAAATCGAAAAGTTTTTCACAGACCAAGTTTATTATAACAACTGCTATAGAAAACGCCGACACGAGCAAATTGAGAAGGCAAAGGCTGAAGCGCGCAAAGAAAAGCGCCGCGAACAACGCCGTGAAAAACGCGAACAGCTTGCCAAAGACAAGGCATCAATTTCTCTTTTGAAAGAACTTGTCAAAGATGACTACGAAATGATGCAATAATCACCATTTACTATATTTACTAAATTTCGCATATATAAAAGACAGATTTATTTTGAAAATCTGCCTTTTTTGTTATCACAATTGTAGTTTACTTAGCCAGTGTTTATTTGTATATTAATCTATTTATTTTTTTGCAAAGATTTACTTATCAAAGCTCAATTCCAAGTTCTTTTGCTTTTTTCTTTACTTCTTCTAAACGATTGTTACGATCGACTTCTAGGTCAATCACTGTCGTGCCTGCAGCCTCTTTGTCATTTTGCGTCTTGGAATTATCACTTGTTTGCAAAATATCATTCCCCGCGCGCTCATCCACAATGATATTTATATCTTTGTTTTCATTTATTCGTACTTGCCGTTTTTTATTTTCTTCTATCTTGAGCTTTTTATCCTCTTCTACCTTGAATAGGTTATAGGATGCCAAAATTTCTGGTTCAATTTTTGCAAACCTCATACAGATTTTTTCTTCATTTTCATCATAGGTTTTTATAGATGTATACCCTGATGTCATAG
>CALDMJ010000039.1 GCA_937914725.1 uncultured Clostridia bacterium
TGGTGTTTGCCAATCAGGGCAACAAGCGTTTCGGCAAGCCCAATGAATCCGATAGACAATGTTCCGTGCTTCAAAATCTCTGCTACGCTGTCATTAGGCGACAATTTGTCACTGCCAATCCAAACACCTTGCCCCATAAGGAATGGGTAGTTTTTGACGTGCTTTTGGCACTGGATTGCGAATCGGTCAAGCAGTTGCTTTGCGACAAGTTCTAATTTACCTTGCAAAAGTTGATAAAATTTATCAATATCGCCGTGTGCTTGGATGCCGATACGTGGCAAGTTGATGGAAGTAAAACTCAAGTTGCCGCGACCAAATGTGATTTCATTGTTAGGGTCATAAGTATTGCCCATAACGCGCGTGCGACAACCCATATATGCAACTTCAGTTTCTGGACGCCCCTCTTTGTAGTACTTCAAATTAAATGGCGCGTCGATGAATGAGAAGTTTGGGAATAGGCGTTTTGCACTGACTCTGCACGCAAGTTCAAACAAATCGTAGTTCGGGTCGCCTTCTTTATAGTTGATGCCGTCTTTTATTCTAAAAATACTAATCGGGAAAATCGGCGTTTCGCCTTGCCCAAGTCCTTTTTCTACGCTCAAAAGCAAATTTTTTGTGACCATTCGCCCTTCAAGCGATGTATCAAGCCCTAAGTTAATTGATGAGAACGGCACTTGTGCCCCTGCGCGGCTGTGCATAGTATTGAGGTTATGGACAAGTGCTTCCATTGCTTGGAACGTTTCGTCATCGGTTTCTTTTTCTGCGTGTTCTTCAGCAAATGCGCTAATCTTCATAAACTCGTCGTCGGTCAATTCCTTAAACTCATCTCTAAGCGCAGAGATGAAAGCAATATCTTTTTTGAGCGCTGGTTTTAAGCCAAAGTTTGCCTCAACGCTTGCAAATCGATTTTTAATTTCGCCAATATCTATTGCACACTTTAAAAGTTCGTAAGCACTAGCAAAATTGTTTATATAACTTCTCTTATAAGTCTTTGCGACGCCTGCAGCAAGTCCGTAATCAAAGTTTGGAATGCTCTGCCCGCCGTGTTGGTCGTTTTGGTTTGCTTGAATCGCTATGCACGCAAGTGCGGCATATGTTCTAATGCTATTTGGCTCACGCAAAAAACCGTGACCTGTGCCAAAACCGCCAGTGAACAATTTGTTGATGTCAATTTGGCAACAAGTTTCTGTGAGTGTATAAAAATCAAAGTCGTGAATATGTATGTCACCGCCCTTATAAGCCTCTGCTTGCTCTGGGGTTAGGACGCTCTTTGTAAAGTAGTCCTTTGCGCCCTCGGAGCCAAATTTAAGCATCATACCCATTGCCGTGTTGCCATCTATGTTCGCATTGTCGCGCTTCAAATCACTGTTGAGTGCATCAACATTGTTGATTTCGTCATAGATTTTCATCAAATTAGTGTTCATTTCGCGCACGCGGTTGCGTTTTGCACGATACACAATGTATTCTTTGGCAATGTCCGTGTAGCCATTTTCCATTAGCGTCTCTTCAACGGCATCTTGTATATCCTCAACTTCAGGAACTCCATCTTTGAACTTGACAAAAATCAAATCTTCGGCTTTTTTCGACAAATCTTTAGCCTGTCCAATCAAATCATTGCGTCCAATAGCATTCATCGCCTTGATGATAGCATTTTCAATCTTTGTGACATCGTATTCGACTAATCTACCGTCGCGCTTTAATATATTGACAATCATAGTATTCTCCCTTCCTTATTCACTCAAAACACAATATATAGTATAGTACTAAACTTTTTTATCAACATATAGTGTTTTAACTGCAAAGAGTCTACCACATCCAAAATATATAGTCAAGCAAAAATAACGCAAAATTTATAATTTTTTAAAAACATTTTTTGATACGTTTTTTTTTGTGTGTCGTCCACAAATTTTGACAGAATCAAAAATCTCACCTCAAAAACACTTGACAATCGTATTTTGACCTCTAAGTGCTTAACCTATTGTAAAATAAAATTATTAATTCTTAACAATTATTTTGAAAATAGTAGATTTTTTACATAAACTATGATATAATGTTTGCATAGATGTAATGTGTGCATAAAATCTTTGTTCTAATAGCTCAGACTGATAAAGCACCCCCTCCTAAGTATCGACTTGGACAAAATAAAAATCTCTAAACACCCCTAAAACACTGACAATTTGCGATTACTTGAACACCACACAAAATCAAAGTTCACCAAAAGTTCACCCAACCTTAATAAAACCACCAACATGTGGCTATAGCTCAGCTGGATAGAGCGATCGCCTCCTAAGCGATAGGTCTGCAGTTCAAATCTGCATAGTCACACCAATTT
>CALDMJ010000040.1 GCA_937914725.1 uncultured Clostridia bacterium
TTGAAATAGTCAAGCAGCGCTTGGTATTGCATTTGCCCAAATTTGCAGGTTTCAATGAGATAGTTTTTCTCGGTGTTCCACTCGTTGAGTCCGCGATAGTATAGCCATTTGTTTGCGTCGTCGATATAAAACGGAACAATGTCGTTTTTTAGACATTCCTTGAATGCAATTAGTCTGCCGACGCGCCCGTTTCCGTCTTGGAACGGGTGCATTGTTTCAAAGCGGTAGTGAAATTCAACAATGTCGTCAATCGTGACGGCATTTTTTGAGTTGTACCACGATAGCAGCGTCGCCATTTCGCTTTCGACATTTGCGGGAGCAGTCGTTTCCGCGCCGCCTACTGTGTTGGGGAGTGTTTTGTAATCGCCCGCGCCGTAGTTTTGCGAAAAGGTCGTGCCTGATTTCAAAATCAAATGCAGTTTTTTGATAAATTCTTCGTCCAAAATCTTTTCCGCATTGTCAATGACATAATCAATACATTTGAAATGATTATTTGTTTCGATAATGTCGTTGATTTGAACATCCGTCGGCAGTTCGCCGATTGTCTTTGTCTCGAAAATATACCTTGTTTGTTCCAAAGTCAAGCGGCTGCCCTCAATGTGATTGGAGTTGTATGTCAATTTGACTTGCGTTTCGTGATATAGTCCGCCGCTAACTTTGCAATTTTTTTCCTGTTGCAATCTTTCCAAAATCTTATTCATTATATATATTTTACCTCATTTTATTCAGTCTAATTATACCCCAATTTTAATTATTTTGCAACAGTATCTAATATTATGGTTGCATACAAGTGTAACAATAATATATTTTGTTTGTTGTCTCACATTAGGCAGTTGCAAGCGTTTTGACATCTTTTTAGGCAATAATTGTTTAAAAGATGTTGAAAAGGCGGGCAAAATGGTCGATTTTATAAAGGCTGTAACTGAGGCATTAAGAGAGCAAGACAAAAGCACTGAAGATTTGTTTCAAAATGGTGTTGTATCAAAAAATACATTTTATAAGTACAAGCAAAGAAACCCAAGTATAAAAACACTTGTCAACATAGCAAATTATTTAGAAGTTTCACTTGATTGCTTGCTTGAATTTAGTGATGAAAACAACTTTGTGCCGTATGAGGATGACCAAAGCGGATTTTATGACAATTTAATAGCAATGATTAAAAAATCAAATTTGACAAGCAGGCAGTTTTGTGCCGAAATGAACTATTCGCGCGCAAACATCGACAGGTACAAAAATGGTGTATTGCCTAATTTGCAAACGCTAATTGAAATTGCGCAATATTTCGGTTGCGGGGTGGATGATTTATTAGTGCACCAATGAGAATTTTTTGTTGTTGTTAATAAAATTTTTGAAGCGGCAAATACGTTAAGTTGAGTTTAATTTGAAAAAAGATTAGGAAAACTAAAAAGTTATATTTTTATGAAAGAGTGCCAAAATAGGGGTGAAAAGGCTGCTTTTGCCAAAAAGTGGAACCACTTTTTGGCAAAAGTGCTTGATTTGGGCGAAAAAATGCATAGTTAATTTAGTAGGTGCTTTTATGGGAGCGGGCTGCGGTATAAAAAAACTTAACCTTATTATTTGGGGTAAGGTACTATCCTTTTTGTCATTTTGACCTGTGGCGTTTGCCATCGAGCAGTGGAAAGGATAGAAAGAATACTACTTTGCTGCCCATAAAAGTGGCTTAAACGTACTGACAGTACTAGCACTAGTGGCGTTTGCCACTCATTTGGTTGCTTTTTTTGCGCAATTTTTATATAATATAGTCATAAAACGCGCGCAGTCGGTCATATAAAATATGAAAACTGCACAAAATATAGTGTTGTGTTTGCGTGGGTTTTTAACATATTTGTGCGGGCAAGAGTTGTTTAACAACGGTGTCGTTATCAATTGTTGTTGCGCGCAAAATTTGCTGTGAACATTACAAGCGAAAAAAATGAAAGGTGAAAACACTTTAAATCATTTGAAACAAATTATCCAAACCAAAACAATAATATTATGGTTAGCAAAATTGCCGCGAAGTAAAAATTGTATGGAAATGCGGCAAATAGCAAAAAAAATAGTTGCGATAAGCAAAAGGGAGAAATTATGAAAAATAAGCAAGAAACAACAAAACAAAAACGACAGGGGGGGGGGGGGAATTTAGTAAAGCGTGTGTAGGCACATT
>CALDMJ010000041.1 GCA_937914725.1 uncultured Clostridia bacterium
CTACAACGTCGCGATTGATAGCAAAGTCAAAACGGATGAAAACGGCTATTTCTTTGTAAGTGATTTGGTCAATGGTTCAAAAATTAGCTTCCTAAAGGACGGAAGAACTTTTACATCGACACTCACCATTGATAAGGCAAACTTGTTTAATCAAAACATTTCTGAAAAAACCATATATGATGTCACATTGAGAATAATTACAAAAATGGACAATACGGATACTCCTTTACAAGGCGTTGAAGTTTTGTATGCTAACAATCTTGAGCATATTGCAACAACTGATGCTGACGGATATGTTGAAATGAAACTAAAGCTTGGCGATAAACTGAAATTTGTTCTTAAAGATTATTATATTTCTGATTGGACATTTAGAAATGTTGATCAAATTAACTCTACAATTACTGGAAATGTCGAGTACTCTACAGATACATTACAAGTTAGAGTTGTGAATTCAAATGATGAAGCGCTCAATGCTGAATTTACAGACATCACAACCAACTCTGCATTATCTGCTAAAAAAGAAGATAATGGAACGTACACTATTCAGGCAAAACTTGGAACAAAAATTGAAGTTTATGCTGAGGGATATGCGACAAAGGTATTTGTAGTTGAGGAGTCGGATTATACAAGTGTGCGCAAAATTGTGCTTTATGTATATCAGTCAACGACTGTGAAAATTTACAACGCAAGAGCCGAGGCTATATCGGGCGTAACTGTTCAAGTGGATGGACAACCAGTTGGCACTACCGATTTGGCAGGCGAACGCTTGATTGACAATATTTATATCGGGCAAACGATTACATTCGGGCATAGTTTGTATAAGATTGCTGAGTATGTTTTTGACGGGAAGTCAACAATCACACTGCAAGCGGAATATAAGTCGGTCAAAGTGCTGCTTCAATTTTACAAGCCAAAATCATTTATTAATGAAAACATTGTTGCGATTGAAAATGTAAGCACAAACTTGACGATTGTTGTAAATTCAATGTCTGCAAGTATTAGTGTATATGACAACAAATTGTGTTTTGATGCGTTCTTCTATTCAACGGTTTACTTCAATTCTTCGCTTTACGCTATTACAAACAAAAACGGCGAATTTTTGATGGAGGGTACAACTGGTGTTCCGCTTGTTATCGACCCTGAAACGGCTGTTAAAATAGACGATGTTGAAGGGTATGTCACATACTACTTGTTTGCAAAGAAGTATGTCACGCTCACAGGAACAGTGACATTTCCAAAGGATGCTAAAACACTAAAGGTCGAAATATTTATGGGGGGCAAACGCGTTGCAGAAAGTGACGACTTAGGGAATTTTACGCTCGAACACGTTGTTGAGGGGGATGAAATTGTCTTTAAGTGCGACGGCTATACCTTTGCGCAATATTTCGTAGTTGACGCAAATGAACCTATGACAATTGTTGCAAACCCGAAAGACCCGTTTGAATACCTTGCAATCTACGTTTTGTTTGGTGTGCTTGTAATATGCTTCATCGTTCCGTTTTTTGTCGGCTTGAGAAGAAAGAGAAATCCGCTAGTCGATATTGATAAAATTCAGTACGACAACCTTGAGGGCAAATCTCAAGATGCAAAAAAAGATAAAAAGAACAAGAAATCAAAAAAATAAACCGCTAAAATGCGGATAAATTGCCTTTTGAGTTTGTATTGCGTTAAATGCTAAATGAAATAAACTAAACGCTAATGAAATAAGCAAATTGATAATAATACTAATTGTTAGTAAAACAAAAGAATTATAAATAAACAAAAGCAATATAAAAAGAATAAAGACAATATAAAAAACCAAAAAACAAAGCCACAAAATGTTTGTGACTTTGTTTTTTGTTATAGGGAAGATATCAACGCTTCCAAAGTGTGAATGCGACTTGCATTGTTTTCAGCCTTTGCATAAAGTTCGGCAAGAACAGTTTGCGGGCTTTGTCCGTCTTTCATCAGTATGCCAAGATTAATGCGTCTCGTGCATTTTTCAAACATTTCGCGATACTCGGTTTCAAACCAAAATTTTATATCGCTAATTTCGTTTTCGTAAAGTTCTTTCGTTGTAAAAAGCGTGTATATCCAAACATATTCCTTTTTGCCGTCGATTAGCATTGCTTCTTGTATCAGCCTGCCTTTTGTGAAGTCGCATTGTTCTTCCGTTAGTTCCATTGTTTTTAATTCATTAAATATTTTCATTTATTTATCTCCTTTTAGCTTTTTCTTTCCCAGATATAAACTGTAGTATATGGTGGCATATTGGTGTGTGCTTTACCACCGCCAGCGTCCTTATTTATAGCAACAGTGCTTTCAATTAAAGGCATATTTTGTTTGGTATAGTACACATAACCTAAGTTTTTATTGTTTGTGCATCCACCAAGCCCGATTGTTCCGTATTTTGCGCCATAGCAGTATGAGTCGCGATCCCCACCGCCATAAACTAGGTGGCTATGTGCCTTTTGTTCGTGAGTGTGTATAGGCATCTCTTCTTTTGTCAAAATGTGTTCCGCTTCGCCACCCGATTTACCAAATTCAAATTTTTCTCCGATACCAAGTAAAAATTGGTCTTGTATTCGTTCCCAGTGTCCCCCAAATACTTCATTTGGGTTAATGAAAGTCTTTGACATATATATAGCCCCGACTGGGTAAATGTCGTCAATAGTGAGCAGTCTTGATTCAATGTTAGCAATTTTGTTGTCGTGTGCATTTATCTTTGTATCGCAAGAATCAATGCGCGACTTGTTAGAATTTGCTAAATTTTGCGCCGCAGTGATTTGCAACTGTGGCGCGCTATCAAAAGCAATTGACGGCGCAGGAGTCGTTTCGCTCCCAACAAAAACTTTTGTGCCCATTTTTTCGACCACTTGATTTTGCGCGTTGGTTGCAGCAGTATTTGCAGCATTAGCAATATCAATCGCGCTAGCCGATTTTGATTGACGCACCTGACACATTGCCGTATCTATCGTACGTATTTTTGAGGGTAATTGCGACATTATTTTGACTGTATAGTTTTTCTGTCAATCGACCAAATTCGTCGTAATTGCAACTAATTTGGTTTTGGGCGCAATTGTCGTTAGTGTTAGTAAGGTTGCCAAAAGCATCGTAGTAGTTTTCGACGAGGGTAGATGAGTTGCCGCTTGCGTCCACAAACTCAATTTTTGTTGCGTTGCCGTCGAGGTTTGTATAGACGACAAACTTTTCATTCTTAGCGTTTGTAGTAGTGGCTTTTTGTCCTGTAACAATTTGAGTAGTTGAGCCGTCCACATTAGTTTGTGATTCGACAATGTCAGCATATTCTGTGCTATAGTAAGTGCTGCCGCAAAGGAGAGCCTTTGTTTGTCTGCCAAAGCCGTCGTACTCAAACGCGACGGAGACGTTGTTGTGCGTGAGGGAAGTTAGGAGTCCGCCTACATAACGAGAACAGTTGGTGTTGACGTCGTTGTTAATCGTTGTGGAGATTTGGAGTAGTGAGTCGTCATAGACGTCGTACCCGTAACTTACTTTGTTGCCGTCATTGTCGGTTGTGGTTTCGACAAGTCCAGATTTGTCGGCAAATGTGCTTTCCGCGATTTTGTCGCCAAACTCATTGTACTCGCAGGTTTCTTGTCCTTTGTCATTGACATTTGTGAGGGAGACAAGTTTGCTTGCAGGTTCGTCCTTGTGGTAGGTCACTGACTTTGTTTTTGTGCCTTTGTCGTTGTAGGTATTTTCGGTGACGATGCCAGTGAAGTCGACTGTACGCACGAGTTCGCCGCTAGTATTGTAGTCGTAGGTTGTGACGTATTCTTTGCCGCCTGACTTAGGTTGTATGATTGACTTGACAAGTTTTTTCTTGTTGTTGTACTCAAAGCGCGTAATGTATTCGCTATCGCTTGATTCGACGTAAGATTTGAGCCCTGATTTAAATTCGGTATAACTCCATTCGCCGCGTTTGAGGCTCATACCATAGAACTTGGCGTTGCCTGTATTGTTTGTGTAGTCAAAGTACACCGCGATGTCTACAAGTGAGTCGTTGGGGTCTTCGCTGATTGTGACGGGGAATGCGCAGTACTGCCAATCGGTGTTCATCCAATCAAAGCTGCAAAATTGCTCGACTGTTTTTGACTGACCGTTGTTTTGGTAGGTGAGAACGGCGCGGAGTTCAAACCTGCGGGCTTTTTTGAAAGAGTCTATATTTTGAAGGAGAGTGTTTTCAAGTTCGTCGTCTGAGTGATTTGGGTCGCAGTGACCGCAATAATCGGTGTTGTGCCTTGAAACCCACGTTGCGTCTGCTTTTGCCCAGCCTGAAAGTACGAGGTCGGTTATTTTATTTGCCTTAATTTTTTGGATGGTAGCGTCGGGAAGTTTTTTGTAAATGATAGGGTTTTCCGCATTGCACACGTCATATGTTGAGTTGTTGTGCGTATCGGCTAGCGAAAGCGCTACGATGTCGTCGCCACATTCTGTGTTAGAACCGAGGTAAGTTTCAGCGACTGTTGAGGTAGGGCTGACTTGGGGTTGAATGTTTGCAAGTAAGTTTTCGGCGTAGCCGCATTCTTTGATTGTGAATGCGCTGGATGTGCCGTTGCGTTCGTAAGAAATTGCGTCGACATTGCCGATGATTGCGTTGTTTTCAAACACGTTGTTGTATTGATTGATGACTTTGCCGAGGTTATCAAACACGTAAGTCGTTGTTTTGTTGGTTTCGGTGTTTGTAAGGCTTGTAGATTCGCACGCGTTGTATGAAATCGTAATTTCATTGTTGGTGGAACAAGCAGCGTTTGAGAGGGTTATGCCGTTGTTTGAAAAGTGTGTTGAATAGGAAATTTCTGCGATTTTGCTGATTTTTCCAGCTGAATATTCGAATTGGTATCCCATTCCGTTGTAGTTTACGATTTCGACAAGGTTGTCGTTTGCGTCGTAGCGATATTTGCAAATGTTTGGACTATCGGCACTTGAAGGGTAATGTACTTCGACGAGGCGGGAAGAGTTGTCGTAAACATAAGAGGTTGTGCGGCTTTTTGAGTCCACAATTGATGAGATAAGTCCGTCGTCGTTATAGTTGAATGTGAAAACTTGTTTGTCGGTGTCGACGATTTTTTCAATGCGTTCGTTGTCGTAGATAATTTGAATTTGGTTTTCGTAATTATCCATTATGACAAACAATTTGTAAACATTGCTTTGTGATGTTGCGGTGAAGCCCAACATATTGCCGTTTGAGTCGGTGATTAGCATTTCGGGGGATTGCTCGTTTAGGAGCGCGAGTTGGTGCGTTTTTTTCAAGAGAAGGGTGTCATAATCGGCAATTGAGGTGTCGATAGATTCGATTTGTTCGTCCATTTTTTTCATTTCGAGGGTCATTTGGGCGGACGAATATTTTTTGTTCATTTCAAAAATTGTTTTTTGAATTTGTAGGCTTTGGTTTCGTCTACCCATTGTGCCGACGTCGTCGCCGCCTGCACCCCAAGTTGCTGTTTGAGAGAGGGTATCAACAGTATTAGAGATGTTGGTGCAACGCATTTTCAATGAGTATTCTTCACTTGTTGGATAGGTTGCTTTTGTGTCGTGGTTTGTTGGGATGTCGACAAACATATAGGAGCGGTTGTCGACTAAAGCGGTATACCTTTTGTATTTTTCGCGGTATTCGTCGTTGAGAGTTTTTGATGCTAGTTGCAGGTTTATATCTGCTTCTTCATTTGAAAGACTTAGTGATTGTGATTGTTCGTTTAAATCGGACATTTGTTTTGAAAGCGTCAGCAATTCTTTTGCTGCGACACTGTTTGTTTTTTGCACTCTAAGTTCTTTCAAAGTCTTTTTTAGTTGTTTGACTTCTTCTTTTAGGTTGACAATTTCGTCGCTTTCTTGGTCTAAGAGAGTTACGCCTTGGATGTTTTCATATTTTGTGATGAGCGTAAGACCTGAGTCGGAAACTGTCTCTTTGGTGACTTTGTGATAGACGCCGCTATCGTCTAGGAACTGCAACTTTCCGTCTTGGTTGATGTGGACGTCCTTTTGCGTGAGGTAGATTTTTTCGGAATTGGCGTCTAAATAGTAGTATTTATCTTGAAAGATAACATAACTGCCGCTTGCGTCGATGTAGGTATATTGTGCAGTTGTTTGTTTGTCAGCGAAAGTGCTGTCTGGCAGCGTTTCTTTGACAACATATTGGTTGAAGTTGGTTTTCCAACCCTTTCCGCAGTTATTAAGCGGTAGGGGGATGAGTGAATCCGAAAATGGCGCGAGAGGGTTTTTAGCACCTGCATTTAGCGAGTTAAATGTGTGGCTGATGCTAATTGGGAGCACTTTTGAATTGCTTGTTACGTCTTCAAAAGACAATTTGAGTGCGCCAGTGGATAGGTTCGCTTCACCTGTTCCTGCTTTGCCTGCGTCTATTGTTTTAGTCGCTTGACTGTCAATCGCTTCGTTTTTGTAATAGTATTCGGTTATAAGTTTTAGGGTATTTGTGTCGATTGCGGAATGAGTTATTCCAGTTATGGTGATTGCAAAGTCCATTGTGGAATTTTCTTTGAGGATTAACAAAAAAAACAAATTGTATGTTTAAAAGAAAAATATAGTAAAAAATGATTGACAAAATTTGCTATATATGCTAAACTAATCAATGCAAGAATTTGGAGAGCTGTCCGAGTGGTTTAAGGAGATAGTCTTGAAAACAAGCAGTTATCTGCTGGTGTGAAATTCCATCAATTTCTAACATTTCTGCCTAATTGTCCGTAAAATGGCGGGTTTTGAGAGTTCCAAGTTCTAACAACTTGGTGAGCGACACCTTACAATTCTAACAAAAGTTCTAACAAATTTACAATTTTTAGAATTCGGGGCTGTTAGAATTATTATTAAAAATGCCCCAAAAACTTAATATGGAGAGTTGGCTGAGCGGTCGAAAGCGGCGGTCTTGAAAACCGTTGAAGTGAGAGCTTCCTGGGGTTCGAATCCCTAACTCTCCGCCATATAAAAAGCACCAAATATGGTGCTTTTTTCTTATTTTTCTAGGATTTCGCCCCATATATTGTGGTTTTGAAATATTGTTTAGACTGCATTTTTCGACCGAAATACCAGCCAAAATCGTGTTAGAATTTTGTTAGAATTTTCCATTTTTGTTAGAACTCGTAGAAAATTGTCGAATTTACATCTCGTCTTGTTCGTTCTTCAATAATCGTGCTTTGCGTTTTTCAGCAAGTTTTAGTTCTAACATGGCAATTTCTTCGTCAATTTCTTCAATTGACTCTTCCTTTTGATAGGAATTCATACCTTTTTCGATTTCTTTTGTAAGGTTTGCTTTTTCAAGATTGCGTTCTTCATCAATTTTGTTAATGGCATTTTGCCTTATTCTTTCTTGTTCCTCAATATTTTCTTTTGTTCCAAACATTCCAACTATCGCAGATGCGGTGTTGAATTTTGCTGTTGGATCAAGGTGCGAATAAATATTTGCTGTTGTTTCGTAAGTGCTGTGACCAAGCCACGCCTGAATTTCTTTCATTGAAACACCCATTGAAAGCAATAAACTGGCACAACTATGTCTTAATTCGTGAAAGTTAATTATAGGCAAATTATTGTTAGTAAGCACTCTTTTGAAATGTCCACTTATTGTATCAGGTTTTAATCTTACTCCTAATTCATCAACACAAACTAAATCTTCGTATTTTGTCGAATATAGTTTTCCAAAATTCTTTTTGTTTTCTTCTTGTTTTGCTTTCTCTTGTAAAAGTATATCTTTTACAACAGGCAATAGGGGTAAAGATCTAAGACTTGATTGATTTTTCATTCTATCTTTTTCAATGATAACCGATTTGCCATTGATTCTTGTTTGAACCATTGCATGGCTAACCAAAATCATATTTTTATCAAAGTCAATGTTTTTCCATTTTAATCCCATAATCTCGCTTCTGCGGAATCCATACATTGCTGTGATTTTATAGATGTACTCAAATCTATCGCCTTTGAGTTTATCAAATAGTTCTTTCAACATTTTTCCATCGTAAAATTTTGCAATGTGTTTTGGACTTCGTGGTCTTTCAACCTTATCTGCTGGATTTGATGGTATTAAATCTGCTTTAACAGCGGTTTGTAAACATTTCCTTATGTTTACATGAAAATGCTCTCGCACTTGAACTGATTTGCCTTGCTTTTCCATCCATTTATAGTAGTTTGAAATATCAATAGGTTTAAGGTCCAAAAGTTTGATTCCTTTTTCTCTGAAGTATTTACTAATTGCTTTAACTTGCAATTGATAACTACCATACGAAGATGCTTGCAGGTTGGCTTTACTTCGTTCCAGCCAATCTTCTATAAAATCAGCAAATAAAACATCACTTTCAGGATTTTGTCTATAAGAATAATCATTTTGAAATTCTTCAAGTTTTTCTCTCATAATTTCTTCAGCTTTTCTTTTGTTTCCTTTAACATCCAAGCCTGTTGAAATCCATTTCAAAACTCTTTTATTTGAAGAATCTTTGTAGTCAATGATTATATAATATTTTCCTTTTTTCTCAGCTAAAGTAGCATTCATTTGATTTCTCCTTATTCTCCAAGTAAAAATTTGATAACATGAACTTTTGCAATAATATATTCACGACCAACCTTTTTAGCAGGGATTTGACCATCCTTTATAAGTTTGTATGCAAACTGTCAGCTTATCCCATTTAGCATTTTTGTTAATGTTTTGATATCAACTGCATCGGGATATTCTGCAAACATTGTAGTTGTATCAATTTGCATTAATCTATCTCCGCATCATCGTAAGAATCTTCAAAATAGCCGAGAATTTCTTCGCAAATGTCATCAAATGTGTAGTAAGTGTCGCTTTCTACATAAACGCCATACAATTCGTCAAGAATTGAGCCATCTATTAGTGATAGATTTTCAAGTGCTGTATCTCCAATTTCAGTGTCATCATTTGTCAAATATTCCTTAATGTTGGTTTTGAAATCAATTTCGGCACTCCTATTAAAGATTTCTTCATTTGTAAGATTTAGAGTATTTGCTTTAAATTCATCGTATTCGATGTTTATTTTTTCAATCAATTGTTTTCTGTCCATTTAAATTTTCCTTTTAGTTAATAGTTTTTTAGCACTCTTTCTAAAATAGCATCTATTTCCATAATGTAATCATATTTATAGCAACCATTTTCAAGTTCTTTCTTAAATATCTTGTAGCAGTTTTCTATCAAATTATCTGCAGTAGACAATTCAATTATTTTGTTAAAAGATAGTTCTTCTTTTAAATATCTTGCTACAAGGCGTATAAACGATATGTCAATAGACTTTTTAATAATTGCTTCTTTTGTCAAAGTTTCCCACTCTTTTTGATACTTTGCAAATTCAATATCAATTTTCTTTTCAAATTGAATTATTTCTTGTAGTTGTTCATTTGTTAGTTTGTAAGTTGCTTCTATCATAATCACCTCAAAATAAAGCTTTGTTGACCGTTAGCATCACAGCCCTCAAGTCTGTTTTTTGCGACATTGTCCCTCATTTCACCTGTCATTTCATTATGAGCACTTA
>CALDMJ010000042.1 GCA_937914725.1 uncultured Clostridia bacterium
GAAATATGCAGCCGCGTATTGCGCTGCTTTATTTCGCTTTCGCGCTCCTCCACGCTTTTCCCGTTTTGCTTTTTAATAAAGTCGCGAAGCAAATCAAAGATGTAGTCAACTTCTTGCTTAGGGCGCTTCCAATTTTCGGTCGAAAAAGCAAAGACCGAAACGCAATTGATTCCGATTTCAAAGCAGTAGTCAACTATATTTTCAAGCGCTTCAGCGCCCTTTTTATGACCGTACTTGCGCGGCATTTTGCGGCGGGTCGCCCAACGCCCGTTGCCGTCCATAATAAAGCCTATATGCGTGGGCATTCGCCCTTGTTCAATCAGTTTCATTTCCAATCCTTTTCGTGCCAAAGCGCAAGTCGATGTAGGCACAAATTCCCTATTTATATTTTACGCCGAAATTTGCAACTTGTTACCTTTATTAAAGGATTGCTCTTTTTCCGTTTTTTATACTCCTCGCGACTATACTTCCATCAATTCGTTTTCCTTGTCTTTTGTCATTGCGTCGATTTTATCGGTCGCATTGTCGAGAATTTTTTGAATTTCTTTTTCAGCAACTTCAAGTTCGTTTTCAGTAATTTTGCTGTCTTTTTTCAATTTTCTATACTCGTCGATGCAGTCTCTACGCAAGTTTCTCATACCGACTTTGCGTTCCTCACACATTTTCTTGACCGTTTTGACAAGTTCTTTTCTTCTTTCTTCCGTCAAAATTGGGAGTGAGAGGCGGACAACTTTGCCGTCCTCACTAGGATTGAGCCCCAAATCGGAGGCTTGGATTGCTTTAATAATATCTTTGATTGCTGAGGCATCCCACGGCGAAATAACGATTGTGCGTGGGTCTGGGCACATAATGTTTGCCATTTGATTGACAGGCGTCATTGAGCCATAGTACTCTACCATAAGTTTGTCAAGCAAACGAGGGTTTGCTCTGCCCGCTCTCAAACCAGCGAGTTCGCCAGCATATGCTGAAACAGCCTTATCAAGTTGTTCCTTCATATCCTGAATATATATTTCATTATCTTGATTTAAAAATAACATTTCACACCTTCCTAAATTCTAAAATCGGAAAATATCTTGCGCGCATTCACACACGAATTGATTGCGGTGGCGCGCAAAACATATTTTCCAATTCACTGCTAATAATTATACTAGAAAAAACCAAAAAATGCAACTAATCGGACGTCTTTTTCTTGAAATACTTTAGTAAATCGGTTTTTCTTTCTTCCCCTTTAATGAGTCTAGCGATATTTGAGCGGTGGAAGAATATTGTCAGCGCCCAAACAAGCGCGAGGACGACGTACATTATAGGGCTTGCGCCGTGCGGCATAAAGCAAAGTTGGAGTGCGATGACGAGGGTTACAAAAATCATTGACATTACGCTCATATACTTTACAAGTAGCATTACCAAAAAGCAAATCAAGAAAATTATTAGCGTACATATTGGCTGCGCGACAATGCACATTCCAAACACGGATGCGACGCCTTTGCCGCCTTTGAACTGGTACACGACGGGGAATGCGTGCCCAAGCACTGCGGCAAAGCCGCAAAGATAGAGCGCGAGATAACTTTCGCTTGTGCCCATCAAGATTATGCCGTGCTCAAGCCCTACATATCCCCCAAAGACCAAAACGCCGAAAAGTGCGGGCAGTGCGCCTTTCATAATGTCGAGCAGGAAAACAGCAACACCCGCTTTGCCGCCGAGCGTACGAAGCGTGTTTGTTGCCCCCGGATTGCCGCTACCTTGCTGCGTTATGTCAACTTTGTGTTTGCGGGCAATTATGCGCGCGAAACTGAGGTTGCCAAGCAAATATGAAAAAATTATCAAACCTATCAATAAAGTAATTTCCATTTCTTCTCCATTTTTATTACTTGATTATACCATATTTGCATCAGTTTGGCAAGTTTTAGTAACAAAAAAGCGGCGCAAAACCTGCATTTGCTCCGCTTTTTATTATATTTAATTGTTAGATTAGGCGCAAAAATTAGTCAGCGTTCCAATCTCTCTTTTCCATACCCTCGCCAACTTCAAATACAACAAATCTACGGATAGCGATTTTTTCGCCGATTGACATTGTTGCTTCGTTGATAAGGTCAACAATTTTGAGGTCAGGGTTTTTGACGTATTGTTGTTCCATAAGGCAAACTTCGCCATAAAATTTTTCAATTCTTCCTGCGACAATCTTTTCAGCGATTGCTTCAGGCTTGCCCTCTTCCATTGCTTGCGCTTTGGCAATTTCTTTTTCTTTAGCCAAAACGTCGGCAGGGACATCTTCACGCGTCAAGTATTGTGGACGGCTTGCTGCGATGTGCATTGCAACGTTGTTGCAAAGTTCTGCAAACTTGTCAGTTTTAGCAACAAAGTCTGTTTCGCAGTTTACTTCAACCATAACGCAAATTTGACCTTGACTCATATGGTTGTACATTCCTATTCTACCATTGGATGCGATTCTGTCGCTTTTCTTAGCGGCTTTTGCCATTCCTTTTTCACGGAGCCAGTCGACTGCTTTGTCAAAATCTCCGTCGCACTCAACAAGTGCTTTTTTGCATTCCATCATCCCTGCATCTGTTTTTGCTCTCAATTTAGCAACATCTTGTGCTGATACCATAATTTTATCTCCTAATTTTCAATTTTAATGAAATCAAAATTTGCAATTTACCTGCATTTTGCAAATTTTGATATCTAGTTCACATATAATAATGATTATTTGTTTTCTTCTGCTTCAGCGATTTTTTCTTCGATAGTTTTTTCTTTCTTTTCTACCTTTGCTTCTTTCACTTCAGCTTTCTTTTCTTTGTTTTCGACTTTCTTGTCGTCTTTCTTTACTGGCTTTTTAGCCTTTTTCTTGCCTTTTTTATTTGCTGCGTCTTCAGCAAGTTCACTTTCGATAGCGGATGTAACATCAGTTGTTTCGAGCGCTTTTGCGATGTCAAATGATTCGTCCTCTTCAAGTGCGCTTCTGTCGATTTCGATGCCTTCGCGTGCTTCGATAACTGCGTCAGCGAGTGAACCAGCAATCAACTTGATTGCGCGGATAGCGTCGTCGTTCCCTGGAATGCAGATGTCGACGTCGTCAGGGTCGCAGTTTGTGTCGATGAGACCAATCAAAGGAATATTCATCAAATGCGCTTCTTTGATAGCGATTGCTTCTTTCTTTGAGTCAACGACAAAGATAACTCCTGGCATCGTTGTCATATCGCGGATACCATTGAGGTTCTTAGCAAGTTTTTCGTGTTCTTGCTTCAATTTAACAACTTCTTTCTTTGGAAGAAGGTCGAATTCGCCTGTCTTTTCCATTTGTTCGATTTTCTTCATTTTTTCAACTGAAGAACGAATTGTCTTGAAGTTTGTGAGTGTTCCGCCAAGCCAACGGTTGTTAATGTAGAACATTCCGCAGCGCTTTGCTTCTTGCTCGATTGCTTCGCTTGCTTGCTTTTTTGTGCCGACAAACAAAATTGTTTTACCTTCTTTGACGGCTTCTTTGACATAGTTGTACGCTTCTTCAGCAAGTTTAACGGTGTCCTCAAGGTTGATGATGTGGATATCATTTCTTGATGTGAAGATGTACTTCTTCATTTTAGGGTTCCATTTTCTTGTTTGGTGCCCGAAGTGAACCCCTGCTTCAAGCAACTGTTTCATAGATATTATTGGCATAAACTTTATTACCTCCTCGTTTTGCACCCTCAAAGGTTGAAACTCCGCAAAGAACCTACGTTCTAGGCACGACTTTGCGAATACTCTTTGAGTGATTTATATATGAACTTTAATATATTACCACATATTGAAAAAAAATGCAATGATTTTTGACCACTTTTTCATTTTTTTATAAAAAGAAAACCTTGCTTTTTTTTTGCTAACAAGGTTTTCCTTTCAAATTTGCATCAAACCACGGTGTAGTTGTTCGGGATGTCCCCACCCGAGGCAACTATTGTGTGAATTTCGTTGTTTGATTGTGGCGTGAATGTCGTTTTCGTGATGTCCTCCGTGCCGTCTAAGGTCAATTTCCATAGGTATGGCTTGAACACCAGTATTGTATAGGTCATTCCGCCTTGCAATGTAAATTCAAATGTTTGCTCTTTTTCTTCACGCTTGACGAATACTGAATAAAATTCAGCGTAGCCGCCGACTCCGTCGGCTCGCAGGATGTATATCACTAGCCCCGCGTCCTTATCGGAGTCCGTATTCACAAATGTGGCGCGGAACGCCACTGCATATTCTTGCGTTGCGTCCGTTATTTGATACTTTACATTTACTTCACTCGTTTTCGCGTTGGATATTGTTATAGTTATTTCATTATCCCCGTCGGAGTTTGTTGTTACCGCACTCACCGCGTAATCGCAGATTCCGCTGGCTGTGTATGTTTGCCCAGCCGTGAGCGAACTCAATTCTATCGACTGCGTCGAAGAATTGAGTATTAAGGATTTTAATATTTTTGAACTATCGTATACCAACTTGAATGACGTTGAAGAATATTGAGAATTAGAACTATTTGTACTACTCTTAACGATATAAGGATTATACTTTTTCGCCGCCTTTGAATTAAAAACTACGTTTTTGGCGGCGATATAGCCAGACTGAGCGCTGGCAGATACCTTACAAAGTTCTTTTGTAAGGGCCCCCAGAGAGAGATGGAGCGCTACACGAACGCCGCCAGTGTAGTTAACACCATCGTTGCGATCGTCACCATCCCAGCTGAGTCCGCGCGCGCTATAGTCATCGCTAGAATAGCCAGAACGCAGCCACGCCCAGGAATTTGATGCGCGGTCGTACGCGTTGAGTTCCCATAACCCAGTTCGGTTCGCGTTTTTGTGAGATGAAGTATATGCTTCTGAATTTATCCCTGCTGTTGCTTTAGAATAATTGCTATCAAGGTATATAATGTCGTTTGCTTCATCATATAGTCTACCTGTATCCTGCAATTGACTTGTAGCAGTTTGACCATAGCCTGTGTGTAACACTTCAAAACCACTTGGCAACCACAATTTATCGGCATAGTTAGTGTCTATTGATGACCACGATTTCCAGCCGTCTCCCAATCCGTCTAAGCCGTTGTTTACACCGTATTCATAACCCCAACTTGAGTCTGCTGCGTCACAATAGCCGCTTGCGCCAGTATGAATTTCATCAGTTGTTCCGCTCATCCAATTGTTGCCGCTAGATATGCTTGGTGTTTTTGAAGTCAAACCGCGTGCAGATGTTTGGTAAGCACTACTTTGCCAGCCACCAAGATTTAAGTACGTGCCATTCTCTACTGTTGTTTTGCTCATATCACTTGCGCCACTTGACGACAATTGATATGGGGCTACTATGTATTGGTCGGCTTTACTAAAATAGTCATCTCCTATCAAAGTTGTATAATCCGCTAGAATTACATCGCGAATATCACTTGTTGAGTAGTTCCCGTAACTACTATCAAATGTTTGACTTGTTAAGTATGGACGAGCCATATATAGTGTGAGGACGTCATTTAGTGTGCCGTTTTTGTCCCTTATTGAGCGATATACTGCTTGCCAGTACTGCGATGTAAATTGATTGATATTTGAATCAGTTTCGCCTACTGTATCAAACAACTTCACAAGTATTTGTGCGTTGCCCGCTTTGTTGCCTGTTAGGTTACCGTACTGCCCAAAGTTTTTTGCTGAAAGGTATGTTGGGGCGTTCGTGTTTTCCGTTGTGCCTTTCCATACGCTTTCACTGTCTACCATATTTAGCAAATCGGCTAGGACTTCCGCGTCCACTGTTCCGCCTGTTTTGAACAGCGGCTTGATGTTGGCGTTGGCAACACCTGTGCTTGTGTCCGCAGAACCCGTTGTTGCACTGCGCGCGCTGTCGCCTGCTATGAACACGGGCGCGTTGATGTAGAACGTGTCGTCGCTGGGTCCGCCTGCCGTTAGATTATAACGGGTGGCGAGTCCTGCAAGTGGACATAGTGAGAATACTGCAAAGACGCAAAACACCAAAAGCCACAACATCATTTGTGTGGTTCGCTGTGTCTTGTATTTAGTTTTTATACCTTTGGACGCAAAATTTACAAAATTTTTCGCCTTATTTGGGGCTTGTTTGAGATTTGAAGTTTGTCCTAATTGTGGATAACTATTATACCCCCCCCCCCCCCATTTAGTTAAGTACTTCATTTTTTTGTTCTCCTTTACTAAATAACTTGTAATTTTAAAGCGCTGCAAATGCGCTAAAATCACATTTATGATTTTAGTTTACCACATTAGAGAAAAAATATCAAATGTTTTTTATTGCTTTTTCAGTTTTTATATTTATGTTTAACAAATATTTATCTATTAGAGTTGGTTTTGATAAAAATAAGTATAAAAACCTCCTAAAATAAAAAGAATTCTCAAAGTAAATTCCATAGTGGAATTTACTTTGAGAATTAACGTAAAAATTTGCGAATCTTTATAGTGCCTCAACAAAAATAAAAACTCAACAAAGTGAACATACCTTTCAAAATGTTGAGTTTTACAATTACTCGACTGGAATGATTTTGATGTTGTCGATTGATTTACCTGTTGAATCCTGGATGATTTGGACAATTTGCGCTACTTCGCTGGCTTCAAGGTTGGTGTCTTTGACGATGACGTTGACGTTTGAGGTTGTCATTGTAACGATTGTGTCGTCAAAACCTTTTGATTTGATGAGTCCTTCAAGCACAAGTTCTTGTTCCATAAGTTTGACAAGTTCTACCTTTTTGTTTTCGGCTACCTTTTTCGCTTCTTCGGATGCGGTTGAACTTGAGATGATTGCGTCGAGGTACAAAACTTCTTGGCTGCGCGTTGCTTGGCGCTCTGCTCTATAGGACGTGAAAAAGTTTGCGGATGTCACGGTTGAGTTTGTCGGCTGCGTTGGCGTGCTGTTGTTGAGCGCGAGATTAAGGAAACCTGTTGCTACGAGAAGCACCATCATTACGCTGAGTACGATTATTTTCTTTTTCTTGCTAACCATATTTTTCATTCTCCTTGTTTGGTTGTTTGATTTTATATTATATATAATGTATAGATTGTCCAAATTATTACTATTTTTTTCATTTTCTTTTGAGAACTATTTGCAAGCGTTTATTTGGGCGTTTGCCCTGTTGCGGCGCGCTATTTATTTTGCTTGTGATTAAGCCACAGAAACTCTACAATAAACAATTTGCACGATAGCGTTCGTTGATACTGCAAGGGGCGCGGCTGCAACGGACACTGCGCGTGGTAAATGTGTTTTATGCCAGTATTTCGATGTTTCCGCTAGGAATTGTCAAGAGCGCTTGCAGCGCTTTTAGGATGTTCAGTTTGACATTGACGTCGGTTGCACCTTGCGCGACGACGACGACTCCTGTTATTTTGGGCATTACCTCAAGCAAAACTATGGGTTCGTCACCGTTTTTGCCGCTCACGATGAGCGGTTTTTCAATAATTTCGACGTCCTCAGTTTTTGTTGTGACTCCTTTGTCGGTTACGGACTCACTTTTTTTCGTTGTTTCGATTGTTTTTGCGATGATAAGTTCACTGCTCGACTCAAGTGTTATGACGACACTGACGTTGCCTGCACCTTGGATTTGTGAGAGCGTTTTTTCTAGTTTCGACTCTAGTTCCTTTGCGTATTGGCTGGCACTTGTATACTGAATATCCGCGATTGATGTGCCTTTGGTGCTAGCGCTAGAACTTGCCTTGCTTGATGTTCCAAAGTAGATGAGAAACATTACGCAGATTATTAGCACGGCAACCACAATTTCAATATTCTTTATGCTTTTAAGTTTCTTGAAAAACGGAAGTTTTGATAAAAAACTTTCCTTTTTCGGCTTCTTTTCTTCACTCATAAACGATTATGTCCTTTTCGTCGATTGTGACGACTTTTTGCACTGTTTTGTTGATGACGGCTTTGCTTGGGCTTTTCGGGCAGTCGGAAATGTCGATGCAAACTTTGTTGATTGTATAGACTTTGTCGACCATTGCGGAATCAATTGTTACAACTACTTTTACAAAGCCGTCCTCTTCAAAAACTGTTTCTATGGCATTTGACAATGCGGTGTTTTTTTGATTTTTTATAATTTCAAGATACTTTTTGTCTACCTCGATTGAAGATGTTTCTAGAGAAAAATCACCGTGTTTTATGTTATTGATAAAGGACGGCAGCGGAGCGACAATTGTGAAAATCACAAACAACACATATATGCTTTGCACATATTTTTTAACTTGTCCGTCCACAAGCATCAAGTCGACGATAACGCCGACAAGGATGATGCCGACAATGCTAAGTATATAACCGCTCAAAAAATCCATACTATTTTCTCAAAATGTTGACGACAATTGCGCAAATTAAGCCGATTGCAGTCGCAAAGACAACGTCCCAAACAAATGTTAAATCAAAACTAAATGATTTGTTGAGGGCGGAAAATAGCAAAAACGACAACACGGCAAAGAACGCGCCAACAATCATACCTTTGTACAAATGCTTGTCACTATTAACTTTCAAGCATGCAACGACGCCAAAGAAAATTGCGACAATTTTTATAATTTGATTGACGACGTTAATGCCATTTTCGCCAAGCGACGCCCATTTGACGATGAACGCAAACGCTAAAATTGAAACCATTGCCACGCCCAGCGCGACAATCGCCCCCTTAGTAATCGCAAGCCAAAAACCTGACTTTTTCACTTTCTCCACGATGTACCTCCTATTGCAATATCTTATGAATGACCACGATATTTTAGAACAAACAAAAAAGCCCTGTATTGAGGGCACATTTTTGTTGTATAGAATACGGTACTGCATTTTATTTCATTGGTCATCATTTTTTTTTATTCTTCTTTCTCAATTGTTTTAGTTTGAATTTACGCGGGTTGCACTGAGTAAATTTGAATATAAGAAAATTTATGTCTAACGCTTTGTATGCAAATTTTCTTAAACCTTGAGCAAATGCTTTGAATGGATAGCGGACATCCCCGAAATTGTCGTGGTGTGTATTTTGGCTTTTGATAAGCCATTCGTAGTCCGCTTTAGATTGCATTTTGAACATTTTATAAAACATTTTTGATGTAAGTTGTTCAACAAAAGATAAATTTGCATAATCAAGTTCAGCGATGATTTTAAATTTTTCTATAATCTGGCTTTGCAATTCTTCCGTCAAACTATAGTAGATTTCGACATCGTGTAGGCTTGAGTCAAGGATGACTTGTGGTTGTCCATTGACAATTTTATAGGCATTACACCTGTTGTGATTGGCTCTGCAAAGTTGCTCATAGTTGTAAACTATGTGGCGGTGAACGCTGTTGCCGAACTGCTTTTTGTTGTTTTTATCGTAGAGTAGTCCGTATTTATTTTTCTCGCCTTTTTTGCAACTACCAATAAAGTATCCTTGCACTTTGACGTTAGCACCAAAATATTTCTCAAACAAGTCTTGCATAGTTCCTTTCCATCCTATGTCAACAAGTGTAAAACCTTCTTTTTGTATATCGACACCAAAGCTATCAATGTAGCGACCAAATGCATTGTTTTGTTCGTGTCGTTTTAATTTAAAAAGATTTTGAAATATTTCATCATTTTTAAGTTTAGCAAACTCATTAGATTTTTTAATATTGTGAATTTTTTTATCGTAATTTACCTGCAAAGATTGCTTAACTTGAGCAATTTCATCATTATCAAAACCGATTGTTATCATAAAATTTTTTAGACTCATATGAGGAGAGGCGCGGAAAAGATAATAAAAATCTTCATTTTTTAGTTCGCTAAAACTTGCGTTCAACACTGAATTGCGAGATGCATAAAAATAGTGCGTTTTAATAGCATAATAATCATTTTTTGTTTTTAAAATTTCTACATATATGTCAAATAGCTTTTTCAAAAATTGACCTTCTCGCGACAAGAAAAATAGATTTTTTATATTTTTTTCCTTAACTTTTTGGTAAAGCCTTTTTATGAATAAGAATAATGCAAAGGCATAATTAGAATAATTATATCTATCTTGATATCTATCGAAACACTTTTGTAATTCATTTATTGAATCACCATATCTTTTCGCATTATTCAAGCTTTTATCATCTTTTATGTAGGATACATCAACTTTGACCGCATTTAATTTATTAGATTTTGCTTTTTTGTAGTCGCTGCGGAAATTGTCACCTATCATTATAGTTTCTTTGGGGTCGACATTTAGATAATATAAAATTTGTTTATATAATTTACCGCTCGACTTTGATTTGCTATAATCACATGAAACAAAAATATTAGCAAACAAGTCAAGCACATTCAAATGGTCAAGCCAAGCAGAAATTGCTGTTTTGTCACAATAAAAATCACTAACCACATATATGTTTGCACCACACAATTTATATTGACGCAATTTATTAATAACAACACTATTGAGTGAATGACTCTCTGATTCGACAGCGATATACATTTTGTACGATTCATCAACAAATCGCTTACAATCAAAATTGTCGATATAGCAACTAAGCCTTTTAGCCATAATGAATAATATTGTTTGCAATGGTGTTTCACACTCACGTGTTTTTCGCCACATTTTGAAATTCTCTTTAAGCCTTATTGATTTAAATAATTCATAGATAATTGTAGGTTCAATTTGAAAATTGACACCGACGTGTTTTGCCCAACAATAAATTATATCATCGGGAGATTTATCTCTTAATATAATAGTGTTAAAACAATCTACAAATACATTTTTTATTTTTTTAACACTAGTTGAGTCGCTATTTATGGTTATACACAAACTCGCCTTTTTAC
>CALDMJ010000043.1 GCA_937914725.1 uncultured Clostridia bacterium
ATCGGGTTGTCAAACGCGTGTTCGAGTTTAAACAGTTTTACATAATAGTTACTTATTTTTTCCATTTGTTCAACGGAAACATTGTATAAATTCGCAATATGGTTGACGTATTCGCGCCCTGTCAAGCGCTCAAAAACCGCATGGTTGTCGGGTACATAGCCGATGTTTTGCTTCGCTTTCAAAGGTTCTTTCAATAAATTTACGCCACAAACATCAATTTCGCCCTCCTCAAACGGCAAAATGCCGACTATAGATTTGATTGTCGTGCTTTTCCCCGCGCCATTGGGTCCAAGAAAGCCGAAAACTTCGCCTTGTCTTAGTTCTAATGAAAGGTCGTCAACTGATTTCACGGTGCTTTTGCCGTATCTTTTCGATAAATGTGATATTTTTAACATATTTTTTCCTCTTGTTCATATTCTTTTTGCGGAATTTTACGATTTTTATATCTCCCACGTTTTTCGTAAAGGTCAATTCTAATTTGTCGCGCTCTGAAATGGTCGTCGCCCATTTGGCACAGTTTTCGGTATACAAAGAAGAACACCATACAATACACTGAATACAGTATGTATATAAGCAGCATATATAATGGATAGAAAGTGTATCCACCAAGCGTCACGCCCCATTTCATCGTAAAGCTGAGGAACGGCAGTGCGCCAAGCACGGTCGTGTCGAAGATGTAAAAGTAGTTGACTTTGTTCCAAAACGGATGATACGGAATATACAAAAAGCAGTTTGCAATGATACCCGCGAGCATACAAAATACAAAGTAGATGCTAAAGCCGATGAAAAAGTGCTTTATTGCATTGAGTTTTGGGCGCTCAAAAATTCGCAGCGCCACCAACAAAAGCGGCACGATGAACACCCACGTGTGTTCGATGTAAAAGTGGATGTTCCAAAACGACAGCATTCCCTCACTAATGTCGGGCACACAATACGCAATCATTGCACCCGGTACATTTGCGAGCAACACAAAGTTGAAGAACCCTTGCTTATTGATAAGCAGCGCTATCAATACCAAATACGAGCCGAGATTGCAAAGTTGGAACGGCAGCCTGCTAATTTTGAAGTCCATAAGGTAGATTGAATTGTAGTGCAGGAACAAAAACAATGCTAAAAATGTACAAATCATTTTGCGCGTTTCGTAGTCCTTGAAACGGAACGCAAAGTATATTGCGGCGAGCATTCCCAAAATAATGCCAATCCACACAAAGTTTTGCACCGAGAGCGGAATCATAAACATTTGCGTGAAGCCAAACAGTGATTGCGGAAGCGTTACGGGAATAGTAACTAGCAGCCCGAGCGGCAGCAAAGTGAAAAAGTACATCCATTCTTTTTTGTTTTTGACGTCAAATTTTTCGCCGAGGCAAAAGCGCATAATGAGCGGAACGATTATAAGCAGCGCAAGTTCCAGCGAAAACTCAATGTG
>CALDMJ010000044.1 GCA_937914725.1 uncultured Clostridia bacterium
TCTTGCAGGTAAGTATGGGAACATAATGGTAGTTGGAGATGAGGACCAGTGTATTTACGGATGGCGCGGCGCTAATATTGGCAACATATTGGAGTTTAAAAACGATTTTCCTGATGTCCATATTTACAAACTAGAGCAAAACTATAGATGCACCAAAAACATCATAGAACTTGCTAACCGTGTGATAAAAAACAACACTCAACGCCTTGATAAAGTTTTGTACACTGAGAACAATGTGGGAGAATCAATAGAACTATTTATTGGGTATCGCGATGTTGAGGAATCTAACTTTGTTGCTAGAAGAATAAAGGAACTAGTTAACTCTGGGTACAAATATAGTGAGATCGCAGTACTAATGAGGTATAATGCGCTAAGCCGTTCTATAGAGGAAGGATTACTTAGTAGTAATATTCCCTATAAGATGATAGGCGGAATGAAATTCTATGACCGCGTTGAAATAAAAAATGTTCTTGCATACCTGAGGCTAATGGTCAACAATAGTGATAATGCCAGTCTATTGAGAATACTAAATTTTCCAAGACGCGGTATAGGCTCGACAAGCGAAAAGCAACTCGTTGAGTTTGCAGCGGCAAAAGATGTATCAATAGCGGAATACTTGAGAAACTATTTTACCGAATTGCCAACACAATTACAAAAGAAATTACAGGGTTTTAGAGAGCTACTTATATCCCTCACTGAAATACAAGGACAAGGCACTCTACTAGAGGTGGTCAAAAAGGTTATAGAAAAAACAAAGATAATAGAGGCATATAGCGAAAAGAAAGATACTGAGAACGAGAATAGAATTAAAAACATAGACGACTTGCTATCTTCTGTTGACTCTTACTCAAAAACATATCCCGACGACTCTTTGTCTGAATACCTACAATCAGTAACACTGCTAAGTGATGCAGATGAACAGGACGACTCAACTAATGCTGTTACACTTGCAACGATACACGCTGTTAAGGGGCTTGAGTATAGAGCAGTATTTGTGGTTGGACTCGAAGATGAAAACTTTCCAATTATTAGAGATGGTGATGAGGATGATATAGAAGAAGAAAGGCGACTATTCTATGTCGCTGTTACGCGCGCTAAAGAAAGACTATTCCTTTCCCGTTGCCAAAATAGATATAAGTACGGCGAGCAGAGATTCTTTGCTCAATCACGCTTTTTGGATGAACTCAAAGGTATGACTAATATCAAGATTTCCAGTTTTAATAAAAGCGTACTCGACGGCGGTCAAAGTCGATACAATGGTAGTGGCTATGGCGGCAGTTACGCACGAAATAATCCATATAAGCAAAACGACGGCGGTTATAGAAAGATTGAGACGATTTACGCAACGCAAGACAGTTTTAACATCAAATCGCAAACCGCCTCAAATAATTCATATTTGTTTGATAACGCGCAAGAAAAACAGGCGGTCGGCTTTGTTGTCGGAGCAAAAGTCGAACATCCACGATTTGGTGTCGGCGAAATTATGGACATTTCACGACTTGCTACCGAAAATGTTATAACAATAAATTTTGATGATGTGGGGATAAAGAATTTGACATTTGACGTTTCGCCACTTACATTGCTTTAATTTATTATTTTGGACAATAATACCTTAGTAATACAAGTATAATGGGCAGGATTTTTATGGATTATAAACAAAAAATGAGACAGTTGATTGATGAAATTAATATCCACAACTACAATTACTATATTCTTGACGAGCCAACGGTCAGCGACGCTGAGTACGATAAGTTGCTAGATGAACTTATGACACTTGAAAAACAACACGATTTCATCTACCCAGACTCTCCAAGTCAACGCGTAGGGGCGGAAGTCACTTCAAGTTTTGAAAAGGAAAAACATAAAGTTCCTCTTTATAGCTTGAATAAGTGTCAGTCAAAAGGCGAACTAAAGATGTGGTATGATGACGTTATGCAAAAATACCCCAACACAACTTTTTCTTTTGAATACAAGTTCGATGGACTCACTATTGCTATAACATACGAAAAGGGCTTATTTAGAAAGGCAATGACGCGGGGAAGCGGAGTTTTGGGCGAAATAGTTACAAATCAAGTCAAAACAATTAGTAGCATTCCACTTTCTATTCCATTTAAAGGAACTGTAATTGTACAGGGCGAAGCGATTATGCCAAAATCGGAATTAAAAAAATACAACGAGCGCGCTGATGAACCACTAAAAAACGAACGCAATGCCGCAGCGGGTGCAATTCGCAATCTAAACCCGCAAATCACTAAGGAACGTAACCTTGATATGTACTTTTACGCAGTTCCATATATAGAAGGGCGCGAAATCCGTTCCCAAATGGAGACCTTTGCGTTTTTAAAAGAAAACCGCTTTAAAGTTAGCAGTTTTAATACTGAAGTTAAAACTTTTGATGAGATTACAGAGTTGATTGATAAGGTTGACAAGGAAAAGGAAAATCTTGATTTCCTGATCGACGGAGTTGTTTTGAAAATAAATGACTTTAAAACGAGTAAAGAACTTGGATATACAATGCGTTTTCCAAAATTTGCAATGGCTTATAAGTTTGCCCCGCAAGAGTTGACTAGTAAAGTTCTTGATGTCAAATTTCAAGTCGGTAGAACGGGCAAAATCACGCCGCTTGCAATAATTGAACCAATATTTTTGGCTGGCGCTACAATTCAGCGCGCCACTTTGAATAACTATAGCGATATAAAAAGGAAACACATAAAAATCGGCTCATACGTCTATGTCCGTCGCAGCAATGAAGTTATACCCGAAATTATGGGGCTTGCGCATGACACGGATGAAAGTCGAGATGTTGATTTGCCAACCCTCTGTCCCTGCTGTGGGACACCACTTGAACAGGGGGACATTGAAACTTTTTGCCCAAATACGTGGGGATGTCCCGACCAAATAAAGAAAAGGATTGTGCATTTTTGTAGTAAGGATGCAATGAACATTGAGGGAATATCGGACAAGACAATAGAAGCGTTTTATGACGAATTTAATATTCGCTATCCTTTTGAACTGTACGACTTGAGCAAGGATAGTTTGAAATCATTGCAAAAATTTAAGGACAAGAAATCCACAAATGTGTATGAAAATATACAAAGTTCGAAATCGCCAACTCTTGATAGATTTATCTATGCGCTAGGCATCAAAAATATCGGCAAAAAAACGGCACGAGACTTAGCAAAATACTTTAACACGCTCGAAAATTTTATGTCTGCATCGCTTGAAGAGCTTGATTCAATCCCTGACATCGCCGAAATCACAGCGCAGGGCATTGTAGATTATTTTGCTGATGAAAACAATCTAAAAATTGTAAACGAATTGTTTGCACGCGGTGTCAAGCCCCAAGATAGTGAATCTAAAAAAGAAGGCATACTTTCAAATTGCACATTTGTTTTGACCGGCACACTAGAAAAATATACGCGCGACGAAGCGACTCATTTGATTGAAAGCCTTGGCGGCGATGTTACTTCGTCAGTTTCAAGAAACACAACGTATGTTTTGTTGGGTAGCGAACCAGGTTCTAAGCTTCAAAAAGCACAAGCGCTGGGTGTGAAGATTTTGAGCGAGCGAGACTTCATTAACCTTATTAATACAAAAACCGATTAAAACGGTTGCTAAGTTATATAATAAAATGCCACATTTTGCCGTTTTCGCTTGAAAAATTAGGAAATATGTGTTATAATTCAAAATTGGAGATTAAGTATGGAAATAACCGAAAAAGATATAAAGCACTTGGCATCATTGTCAAGGCTTGAGTTTAGCGATGACGAAATAGAAAAATTTTCTAGCGAATTCGCTTCAATAATTGATTACGTAAACCAACTACAAAGAGTTGACACAACAAACGTTGCGGACAAAACGCCCATTCGTGAATTTGAGGAATTGAGAGACGACATTATAAAGCCTTCACTTCCAAATGAAAAAATCATTGAAAATGCGCCAAAAAAATATGACGGCTACTTTGTAGCACCAACGGTGGTGGAATAATGGAAATTATGAACGAAACAATTGAAGGTATTAGCAAAAAACTAGAGGCAAAAGAAATCAGTGCGGTTGAACTTACCAAACTTAGTTTGGCAAAAATTGATAGGACTAAAGATTTGAACATTTTGCACGAAATTTGTGAAGAAAAAGCACTCCAAAGCGCAAAAGAAATTGACGAAAAAAGGGCGAAGGGCGCAACTTTACCCAAACTAGCAGGGGTTCCAATTGTCATTAAAGACAATATTTCTAAAGTTGGCACATTTACGACGTGTTCTTCTCAATTTTTGGCGAACTATAAGTCGCCGTATAATGCCACCGTTGTTGACAAACTCATTGAAAATGGCGCTGTAATCGTAGGTAAAGCGAATATGGACGAATTTGCAATGGGTAGTAGTACGGAAAACTGTGCCTTTGGTGCAGTCCATAACCCGTGGAACAAAGATTATGTTCCGGGGGGATCATCAGGCGGCTCAGCCGCATCAGTCGCAAGCGACCAATGTTTCGCGTCTCTTGGGACGGATACTGGCGGTTCGATCAGACAACCGTCATCATTCTGTGGCGTTGTAGGGCTGAAACCTACATACGGTCTTGTTTCACGCTTTGGTGTAGTTGCATTCGCGTCTTCGCTTGACCAAGTAGGTCCAATCACTAAGAGCGTACGCGACAGTAGCATTATGCTTGATGCAATTGCTGGACACGATGACAACGAATTTACGAGCGCAAAACACGAAAAAGAAAATTATTATGCTGATTCATTTACAGGTTCAGTGAAAGGCTTAAAAATTGGTATTGCGAAAGAGTTTTTTGAGTCACTAACTAACACTGAAGTAAAAGAATCAATTGAAAAGGCCATTGACTTTTTTGTCGCGCAGGGCGCTGAAAAAATTGAAATCGATTTGCCACACATCAAGGATGCTTTGGCCGTATATTATGTTCTGTCAAGTGCGGAAGCGGCGTCAAACCTTGCACGTTTTGACGGTATTAAATATGGAGTGCCAACTGATGAATATAAAGATTTGGTTGATTTTTATGTCCAATCACGCACAAAAGGCTTTGGCAAGGAAGTTAAACGTAGAATTATGCTCGGAAACTTTGTGCTTTCTAGCGGATATTTTGATGCTTACTATAATAAGGCGAAAGCAGTTCAAAATCTCATTATTAATGAGTTTGAAAAAGCATTTAGCACTTGCGACATCATAATTTCGCCTACAACGCCTAGCCCAGCGTTCAAAATTGGGGAAAAAGTCGACAATCCTTTGGAAATGTACTTGAACGATATTTATACTGTTCCTGTGAACATTGCAACATTGCCTGCAATCTCTATTCCTTGCGGGATTAGCAAGTCAGGCTTGCCACTCGGTATGCAATTAATTAGCAATAGATTTAATGAAAAAACGTTGTTTAATGCTGGGGATTGTTTTGAGAAAAATTACTTTTCAATTAGAGAGGTCAAATAATGGATTATGATATTGTCATTGGGCTTGAAGTTCACTCGGAACTTAAGACCAAATCAAAAGTTTTTTGCAGTTGTAAAAACGAGTTTGGTGGCGAACCTAATACGAATTGTTGTCCAGTTTGTATTGGCTTACCAGGGGCATTGCCAATTCCAAACAAGGAAGCAGTCAAAATGTGCATTAAAGCAGGGCTAGCAGTTGGCTGTGAAATTAACGATATTGCAATATTTGAGAGAAAAAACTATTTCTATCCTGACCTGGCTAAGGCATATCAAATTTCGCAAGCAGTTCGCCCGATTTGTATTGGTGGCGGTGTTGAAATTGAGAAAGAAAACGGCGAAAAGAAATTTATTCGATTGAACCGCATTCACCTTGAGGAAGATGCAGGTAAACTCATCCATAATTCAAAACTTGGTGGAACGCAAATTGACTACAATCGTGGCGGTGTGCCATTAATTGAAATCGTCAGCGAAGCCGATATGAGTAGCGCTGAGGAAGCCGTTGCATACTTAGCAAAACTAAAAAGCATTTTGCAGTACATTGAGGTTTCCGATTGTAAAATGGAGCAGGGTTCATTGCGTTGCGATGTAAATGTGTCCTTAAAACCAAAGGGTGCTAAAGAATTGGGCGTTAGAGCGGAAATGAAAAACCTTAACTCATTCCGTTCAGTCGCTAGAGCAATTGAGTATGAATACAAACGTCAATCAAGGTTGCTTGATGAAGGGGAACAAGTTGTTCAAGAAACACGACGTTGGGACGATGCGCGCAACCGCAGTTTTTCAATGCGTAGAAAAGAGGATGCTCAAGATTATAGATACTTTCCAGACCCAGACTTGCTGCCTTTCAAAATTGAAAGAAGTTTGGTTGAAGAAGTTCGCAAATCAATGCCAAAACTGAGAGAAGAAAAAATTATTGATTATGTCAGTATGCTTGGGCTTAGTGAATATGATGCAAAGGTTCTAACAACTGATTTAAATTTAGTTAAATACTTTGAAAGCGTAATCAATTTTTACAACTCACCAAAATTTGTGTGCAACTTTATTTTGACCACATTATTGAAAAAAGTCAAAGAAAGTGACGAAGAAGATTTAAGCATTCCGGTGGATGCAAAAAACTTTGCAAACCTTATGAAAATGTACGAAACAAACGAAATAAGTCAAGCAACTTGCAGGGAATTGTTCGATGAAATTTGGGCTACAAACGCCGATTGCATTAAACTTG
>CALDMJ010000045.1 GCA_937914725.1 uncultured Clostridia bacterium
CAGATTGCGAGTTTTGTCGATAACGCGGGCGAGCAATTCTTCTACGATATGAAAAAAGAATTCAACATTGTTGATGACGACTATGTTTATCCTGCGGACGCGCCCGATGAGTTTAAGCAGTGCAAGCGCCGCAAAAAGCATAGATATTTGCTGTGGAAAGAGTCGGTTGCTGGCGTCGAGAGGACGGAAAAGAAAATATTTGACGCGCGTATGAAGGTTTTAAACACCAACGAAAACGATTATACAAAAAGTTTGCTTGATATGTTTAGTACGCTGCTTGGCAAGCGCGCATCGTTCTTTGACCGCGCACTGTCGCGCAGTTTATGTATGAATCAGTTGCTTGACGAGTGCATCGATGTGTTGCAAGGTAAGCATCTTAAAAATGAAAAACAGGTTTTAAAGGATATGCGCACCGCAACAAAGCCTATTCGCCTTGAGCAAGAACGTGAAATTGAAGGCAACAAAACGATTGTTGCTTCACGTATTGAAAAAGAGCAAGGCAAGGCAAAGGTTATATCTAAAAAACAGCCCGTCGAGAAAAAGGCGGACTCTCTTGAAAAGCCCGAAGCCAAAAATATTGATCCTGAAAGAATCGGCGAAATTTCGCTAGCAGGTGTCAGCATTCACCGCAGGGGCGGCGAGGCGGAATTGGGCGGTGGAACCGCTAGGAGAAATCCGCCTCAACCCACGCCCGCAAAGGATAGCGACCCACAAATTATTGGAAGCGACAGTGGCAAAGATGTGGGAATGAATAGATAGGGCGTCATTTTAGTGGTTCGCCCTTGACAATTTGGGGTAACTGTGATAAAATTAGTCATAAGAAGGAGAGATCATTATGGCTGTAAAAATTGGAATTGAAAAAATTTATGAAGATGATGGCGTCAACACAATAAGACAGGCGCCCGTTGAAGAAGTTGCGGTGGCAAAAAAGGCGTCAAAATCGGCGTCTCAAGCATCTGCCCAACCCAAACCAAAGAATGCACAGGCGGCGGCAAAGGAAAACGCAAACATTGTGACGGAGGACCCTACAAAGCGTATGAGGGAACAATGTCTTGAGTGTTTGCGTGAGTTTGAAGAATGCTTTGCCGAATTGCCTAATTTTGGGCACTTGAGGGAAACAACAACTGATAACCTTAGAGTAAACAGAACTCAATATAGAATCGTAAAGGAAGATCTTTTGCCACAAATTCTTGCGGAAAAGTTAGCTTATGAGAGTTGGGACGGCGCGAAAAAGGCGGTTGGAGATAATCTTGCCGAACTGCATTTGTGCGTCAAGGACTGGGACGGCGATGAGATTTTTACGCGTGGGC
>CALDMJ010000046.1 GCA_937914725.1 uncultured Clostridia bacterium
GTCATTTATTGCCATATCTTTTTCTATATAGGTATCGGAACTAGGAATATATGCTTCAGGTTGATAATAGTCGTAATAACTAACGAAAAATTCGACACGGTTGTTTGGAAAAAACTCGCGAAATTCGTTGCAAAGTTGCGCTGCAAGAATTTTGTTATGCGCGATAACTAGTGTTGGGCGGTTAAGGTTTGCAATAACATTTGCCATTGTAAAAGTTTTTCCGCTGCCAGTAACGCCTAAAAGAACTTGACTTTTTAAACCATCTTGAAAGCCTTGTGTCAGGCGTTCAATTGCCTGAGGTTGGTCGCCAGTTGGCTTATATTTAGAATGCAATTCAAATTTTTCCATATTCCGCCTCAAAAAATAGATTTCAGTATTAGTGTTACGGCAAAAGAAAGCACTGCAAGCGCAACTGTTATGCCAATGCGTTGCCACAAAACCTTGTTCTTGTCTTTTTCTTCGCGCGTAAAACCTTCGCCTTTCTTCAAAATTGTGACACAATAACCACGCTTGCCACGATTATCGGTAATTGTACACTCAATATAGCCTTCAAGGACTAACTTTTCAAGAATGTCATCCACTTCCTTACGCGTTAGATATTCTTTGTTGTTCATCCCTTTCACGATGTCATCGTGATTAGTCAAACACACATTATTGTTTTTACAAAGATTTAACAAAATCTTCATAACTTTTTTTTCGTTTTTATTTAGCATTTGTATCTCCTAAAATATTAGATTAGAAACTAAAACCCCTAGCATTGCGCCCAAAAATCCGCACGCGCTTGACAGTACTATTGTTATGGTTAGATTTTTGTTGAATTTTTTTCGCTCGACGCTAATTTCACGAACCTTTTCATCAAAGAGCCTGCCTTTAGGCAGTACTGCAAGACAATATACTGCGTCGTCGGCATATTTGATGTTTAGATAATTTCGCTCGGAAAGATGCGAAAGCATTTGCGAAAGTGAATCGTTGTCGGGCTTAAATTTATTTGACATTTTTTCAATGATTTCATTTTTTTCTAGCACTTTATATGAACCGTCTTTACAAAAACTATTTAAAACTTTCAATAATTCTGATGTTTGTCTGTCTAACATATTATCTCCATTTAGGTGTTTTTTATAACTGTTGTTCTATGTCTATTTTACCATTTTTTTGTTTTCAAAACAACTAAAATAAAACATATTTTCTAAAACTTTATGTGCAATCAAAATAAAGGTCATTTTCGATAAATCTTGCAACATTTTCTTTGCAGTAATTTAGTGCAGGGTCTTTGCCTTTTTTGAAATCTTCTATGCTTGGCTCAATCAAAACATCGGGCTGGAGTGGCACGTCGGGAAATCTTGTAGATGACGGTATATTTTTGCAGTGGCTTATTTGGTTGTCATCAACAAGTCTTGTTGCTACCCTATACTGAAACCCACTTCTTGTTTCTAAGTTATTGTATACTCCCCCATAAAACGTAGAGGGCTGCTTTGTTGGACTTCCAACTAAAATAAAGCCAGTATTTTTTAAGGCTTTCGCTGTCATAACTGCTGCAGAGCATGTTTTTTCGTCAATAAGGCAATACCCTTTAGCCCCCTCTTTTGCGATTTGCTCCAAAGATTTTTTAAAGAGTTTGAAATTTCCACCTCCATTACCCCTAACATCTATTATGAAAGGTTTTTGACAATCAATTGCCTTCATTATATCAAAATACAATTTGTTCATATTCATTTTTTTGTCATCAACAAACTTATTTATATCTATATAGCAATATTTGTCAGTCGTCTTTAAGCAAAAGTTTGGTTTCGTCTTATTGTATATCCAATTTAGTCGTTTAGTCTTTGAATCGACTTTTGTAGCTTTAACTTTAATGGAATAAATATTACCATTCTTCTTGACCGTGACTATTGTTCCATCTATTTCGGTTACATTTGCGATTTTTAGAAGCAAAGGGTCAGTTAAAAAGTCGCAAAACTTGCTTTCAAACGCACCCGCTTCAGTACAAAATAATGCCTTTTGCTATTCTTTTTAGCTCATCAATATCTAAATTGTTAACTGCTAAAACTTGCGCAAACATATTATCATCTGCAAAGCTTTTTGTTGTGCAATTTCTAATAAAATATCCTTCCCTAAATTTACCGACGCGAAATGGATATGTTTCATTCGATTTAATCGTTGGGCTTGCCACTGTGTGTAAATCTCCGATTAGTGCATTCAACCTCAACAATTCATAATTTTTCTCATATATGTCTAAATTATCCCAATTTTTTTTTGACTTTTCAAGTTCCTTCTCAAATCTAGTTTTTGTAATGTGAAAAAACAAATTAGGATGAATTTTTTCCATATGTTCAAATATCTCAAGTAAGTCTTCAAATAGAAAGTCTTTTTCTGTTGTCATATTTTCCTCTCTTGTTAACTAATTATACTAAAATAGAAATTCAAAGTCAATGGTACATTTAATGAGGTAACCAAAACAATGCCTACGCATCTATCAAAATAACTGCAACATTAATTTCGATATAAATCTTAATTTAAAACCGTAAAAAACTACACTAAATAACTAAAAAAACTATCCACGCAAAAAACAACCCAACAAGGGTTGCTTTTTAAATTATTTGTCGTTGTTAAATTCAACGTCTTTCTTTTTATCTTTTTTGCTCTTTGGAGCAGGTTTTACAAAGTACCATACTACACCAAGTAATACAAGTATTGAAAGGACAAGCAAGATTGTACCAAATACTTCAGTTGTTGTTGAAACCTTTGTTTCTTCTGCTGATACATCCACTGTATATGTTTTTACTGTTTCGTTGTCTGCTTTATCTTTAGCGGTTATTGTAACAGTGTACTTTCCAGCTTCTGACAAAGTATAAACATACTTCGTGTCTTCGTCAGCTTCAATTGTTTTACCTGTAGAATCTTTGACTACAACTGTCAAGTATGAGTCATTTGACAATGTTTCGCCGTTGTCAGTGATTGTGATGTCGCTTGCACTAATTTTCAATGAGTATTTACCATTCTTCAAAGTAGCTTTTGTTGTAGGTTCGCTACCGTCTTTGATTGCGAGTGTAGGCTTATCAACGTCACCAACTGCGATTGTATAAGATTCAGTTTTTGTGTTTCCAGCGCGGTCGGTTGCAGAGTAGATTACTGTATACTTGCCGTCACCTGTAGGTCTAAATGATGTTCCGTTTGCTGAACCTTCTACTTTCTTCAACTCTTCGCCATTTTTACCTTTGATTGTAATTGAATACTTTGAAGGGTCAATTTTTGAGCCGTCATCGGTTGCCGTGAATCCCGGAACTTCAATTTCTTTGTATTTTGTCTCATCAGTTTCGTCTTTTTCAAGGCTTGCATACATTGGAACTTCACCGTCAACGATGACCGTTGGAGCAACTGTATCCTTAATTGTGATTGTGATTGTTACGTCTTCCGCTTTGTTACCTGTTGAAGCAATACCTTTATATGTTATTTTTACAGTACCAATTTCATTAATGTCACCTTCGACATATGTTTCAATTTTTGCACCAGTGTCAATTTGTCCGTCGACATAAATATTTGCCTTAGGAATGTAGGCACTGCCAAGTTGCATTTCAGTTTCGTAATCGCTGATTGCAATTACAGGCGTTGCTTTTGATGCAACTTCAACTGTTGTGCTCTTAACCGAATAGTTTCCACTATGGTCGTAAGCGATATAGTTGATTACGTATGTTCCTGCTCTATTTGGAGTAAATGTTGCTTCTTGAACAGTCAATATTGAACCACTTGATGCAGTCTTTGTACGCAATGTCACAAATTTGTCAAGGTCAATCTTTTGTCCATTAAGCGTGACGAGAATGTCAAGTTGAACATTTCTATCTGAGGCGTCAGAAACTGTAATTTTGCTGACACTATTGATATCAATTGATTTATATTGTTCTCCTTCACCTCCAGTAAATTCGTTTGTGATTACTGGGACATCAGCTTCATCAGCATTAATGATTTCAATTGTTTTTGTGAGCCCTGTTTCTTCGCTACCGTTACCAATATTACCAAAGCAATCTTTTGCGACATATCTAATGTTAATTGTGCTTGCGCTTGGAGTTTCAGGAACAATGTACTCATAGTATGTTCCGTCTTCGCTGAGCGTAAGTTCTTGTTCTTCTTCACTACCGATTTGTGCGTATACAGTGAGTGTTGGACGTGTATCTACAACATCTTTGTTACTTGGGTCGGCTGGGTCAGCATAGTCGACAACTGAAGGCTTAACAATCCTAATCTTTTGTCCTGCTTCAACTTCGTCGATTGTGATTCCATTGTTATTTTTGATGAAATCTTTTACAGTAATTGTTGGCGCGATTGTGTCATTTACTGACTCTTTAACAACAATTGTGAAGCTATACAGGCTGTCTGATGTTGTATTAGATGACTTATCAGATGCTTTATAGATGATTGTGTAAGTGCCTGCTTTGTCAAAGGTATACTTAACTGCAGCGTTTGTTTTGTTGTCTTTATATGCTTCAACTGATGTGTCGTCGAGATTTGCGATTTGGTCAGAACCACTCTTAATGAGTCTTCTAAGCGTCAAATCGCTGTATCCTGCGACATTGTCTTCAGCGTAGATTGCTGGCAATGTTACTTCAGTGTTTACTGCAACAACTGATGGGATGTTACTGCTGATGTCTTTAGCGTCTTTGAGTGATGCGATTGTAGCTTCGCTCAAAGTTCCATTTTCTTCAACTGCATAATCTTCAACAACCTTAATTGTTGGGGCTTTTGAATCTCTTACGTTTTCAATTGCTTTGTAGTAATTTTCTACTTTATTTCCATAAAAATCTTCGACCGTATATTTGACTCTATATGTCCCTGATTTAGTAGGAGTAAATTTAAAATCACTTACAACTTCTGGAGTATATTTTCCATCTTCGCCAAGGTGTTCAACTGTAACAGTTGTGAAAACATTGACTGTGGCGTTATTGTTGTTTTTGTCTTTACCGATTACTTTTGGAAGTTCTGTTTCTACGCCCTGAATCATCGTTGTTGGCATTGTTCCGTCAAGCGTATATGTCAAGTCAACGTCTTGTTTGAAGTTATCGATAACATCAATAGAATACTGCTTTGTGATTTGGTTCATACCAGTTGCCTTGTATGAATATGTCACAGAGTAGACCCCCTTCGAAGCAAAATTATAGGATTCAATTCCTTCAGATGTCGTAGTCGTGATAGGCGTGCTACTCCCCGCTTTCTTGATTGTAATTGTCGCTTTTGCATCTTCAATTACATCCCCATTTTCATCTAAAATTTCAGGATTAGGGAAAGAAACTGATGTTCCTGTAGCAATTTCGCTAGGAATGATATATTTTGAGTTCGTTGCGAAATTGAATGATGGCGTTGTCGCCTTAACATTAATCAAAATTTCACCGGTTGTTGTGTTCCCCTTACTATAAACAACTACATAGTCACCTGCAACTTTTGCAACAAATGTATTGCCGTCAAGTGTAACTGTATTATTCTTAGGGTCTTTAACAACTACATTTACAGTATCATCTCCAACGGTAGGAAGTGTAACTGTTTCTCCCAAAGTGTAGGACTTTTTGAGCCCAGATACAGTAAGTTCGTTTGTTGCGTCTGCTTTCAACTTTACGCTTTCATATTTTGCAAGATTTGCCATAAAAACGCTTGCTGGCAAAACAAAACTAAACAAAAGCATAACTGACAAAAGTGCAGTAACAACAAATTTAAACATAGAGTTTGTTTTGTGATTTTGCATATTAGTCTCCTTAAATTCACTATTAATTAAAATTATCTAACCTAAAGTTAGCAACTTTTCATAGTTTACACTATATTCTTTTTTTTGTCAATCAAAATCATATTGTTATTGCAAAATTATTTATTTTTTTTTGCTAAATGACAATGTTTGACAACCTTTTCAAGTAAAAAATGGTTTAAAATTATCATTTTGGGTAATTTCTCATATTTTGGCATTTCTCATAACGGTCACCTCTTTAAATGTTTCTTTATGTTTTGCTAAAATATGGTAATTATGTAAAAATTTTCCAATTTTTTTTGGAAACTTTTGTAACTTTTGGGAACTTTTAGTCATAATATGGCAGTGTAGGGAAGAAAAT
>CALDMJ010000047.1 GCA_937914725.1 uncultured Clostridia bacterium
TATTTATTTAAGGTTACATTTTTTTTAAAATATCCAGCGCTATAGTATGGCAACCTAGGGAATTCAACGTACGCTTTGTTTGTAGTGAAATTCATTTCACTTTTTTTGACAAAAAATTCGCCGTCAACGTACACTTTTTCAGCGCCATTATCTTCATTAATTTTAGAATTAATAACTGAAACATCTTTCAATGTTGTTATGTTTGCTACGGTTGAATTTTTTATTTCAAACAGCGCTACCCCATCAATGTAATCGACATCAAATAAGGGGCTGGGCGGTATGACTTTTGTATAAAAATTACAATTCTTTACATTACTAGAAGTTACTAAAATGCTTCGCGATTTGCCTCCTAATGTTGTTTTTATTATGAATGTAGAACCTTCAATTTTACTATTTTCGATTTCTATTTTAGGACTAATAGATAAAACTTCTTGAGCATAAAAATATGAATTTATAACACTAGAGTTTATAAGTGTAATTCCCCTATATTTTGTGTAAAAGTACGAGTTTTCTATTTCACATTTACCACTAAGTATAAGGGTTGCATTTTCGTGAATCCAGTTCATTCCCTTTAGTGTAACGGTCTCGTCAGCACAATTTAGCATTATTCTACCACTGATGCTACCTTTGCTAATTTGTTCCCCATAAATTTCAAAATCACATAGTGCCTCTAAGACATATATTTGCCGTATTTTATCAACGCACTTTATCTTTACAAATTCCTTATATGTTTTACTTTTTTTTAAAATATCTTTTAATTTCATAAATGCATCCTTTCGTATAAATAATTTATTTTAAAGTTCAACCCCAAGGTCGCGTGCCTTTTTCTTCAATTCGTCAAGTTTTTCGTCATAGTTGATTTTTTCCTTTTCGGTTGCGTTTGTTGCTTGCACATTTGTAGATTTTTCAACGCAAGCAGCGTCGCTTTCGTACAAACCCTCATCGTCACTCTCATTGTTCGCTGCATTTTCTGTTTGCTTTCTAGATTCTGCAAACGCTGCTTCAAGCATTGCCCCAGACCAGTCGTAGCCGTTGCGGCTAGCGTAAGCGTCCACACCAACAGGCGCAACGATTGGCGGTTTTGTTTTGCCCTCAAACATTGGCACTTTGTATCTACGTTGGTATAAAAAACCAAAAACTTCATAAGCACAACTGGATTTATTCATATGCTCTAGCGCGACAAGCAACGTTGTACGCACTGTTTCATTTGACAAATCAAATGCATATCTGTTCACAATTACATAGAATTCTGCGACAGGTAATTTGAAAGAAACATCTACAATTGGGTCTATAGTCAAAATTTTAACTGTAGGTGTTTTCAGCTTTGGAATATTTGTAAATTCAATGCTCACATTGTCAAAATTTGTATCGTTTTGAAACTCCATCTTGACTTTGCTCGCTTTCCCGTTGTTTGGACGATTTATTTCACTGAACACAATGCTACTGCATCCTTGTAAATTGCAGTTGCACATATAACTATG
>CALDMJ010000048.1 GCA_937914725.1 uncultured Clostridia bacterium
GCAAATTAATAAATTCTTCTTCGGTAATCCCAGTTTTATAACGGTTTTGAACTTCTTTTGAAATTTCATCTACTACTTTATTCACGTTTTCCTTGGTCGAAACAAAAGCGTATGTCAAAAAAGAATTATACGCAAGTTCGGCTATGCAGGATGAATATTCATAAATTAGTCCTTTCTTTCGCAAAGCGTTGTACAAGCTGCCACTTAATGCAAGCAACTCACTATAAAAATGGCGACATATGCGATTTTTTGAGTTGTGAACACCAAATGGAATTTCAATGGTAATGCGGACATCAATTTTTTCTTGGTCAAGTTTGATAACTTGCATTTTGCTAGGTTTTTGTGCGACCAAATCATAGTTAATATCGGGGCAATCATCACACAACATTAGGTTTTGCTCAATATACTTATTGTATAGCTTAAGAAATTTTTGCATAGGTAGTGCGGTGCAAACATACATAACAAAATTTTTTGCAATGTAGTTTTTGGTTCTAAACTTCTCAAGTTCCTTTTTCGTAACTTTATCAATGTCGTCACCCAAAACTTGGCAGGATGTTTTATTATAGTAGTTATTGAATAATGCCAAATGGTACGCTGAAATACTGCGTTTATCGTGTTCCTTGTAAGACATTATTTCATTGCGGACAACCTCGCGCTCTTTGTTAATTTCTGCGGCATTAAACTTTGTATTTAGCAATATGTCACTAGCGTATTCAAATGCTTCATCAAGATATGAGTTTGCACGTTTAAATGTAACAAGCGTCGAATAAATGCCTGTTTGCGCGTTCACAAATGTTATTCTTGAAGAATCTTTTTCAATTTGTTCACGCGTACGATTTTTTGTACCCAAAAACAATGTATGCTCCAAAAAGTGTGCCGTGCCTGCAACTTCGTCTTGTGCTGCACCCGCTTTGAAACCCATATGGATTGTTGTAAATTTTTGTCCTTTAATTGTTTTCAATATAATTGTTGCGCCATTTTCAAATTTATGTATTTTATAATCTTTCATTTCTTTCTCCATTAATCAAAAAGTAATTTATTCCTTGTTTCTTCAAGACTATAGACGTCGTCCTCAGTCGAATCACCCATATATGAAACAATGTCTGTTATCCAATTAAATACAAACTACATAAAGTACAACAATTATATCATACTGCAAACAAAAAAGCAAGGACTCCTGCATTGCCTTGCTTTTATTTTTCAATTCACCTGCTTTGAATTGAATTAATTCTATTGATAATTGAACTAGACAAGTTCAATTCTAACTTTCATTGCACCATCGCCACGGCGTTGTCCAAGCTTAATAATTCTTGTATAACCGCCACCTTGTCCAGATTCTTCTTTTTTAGAAGCATATTTTGGAGCGTATACATTGAAAATCTTTTCAATTAATGGGTGAGCAACATCTTCAGTGCGTACTTTGAAATCTTCTTTCTTTTCGCCATCCAAACGTTGTTCTTGAACGTCGTTGACCATTCCCATAATTTTGCGACGAGCGTTAAGTTTTTTTGCGCCATCGTTCAACACTTTTCTTGTTGTCTTTTCGCCTTTCTCATTGACATAAGGCTTTTCAACTTCAACTGTATCAGCATAGTTGTTTACAGCAAGTGTCAAAACTTTGTCAGCGAGACGAGAAACTGCTTGTGCTCTGTCAAGGGTTGTTTCAAGGTATCCTTTCCACAAAAAGTCAGTCAACTGCCCACGCAAAATAGCCATACGCAAATCTGTTCTTTTACCTAATTTGTTTATTGCCATTTGTTCTCTCCTTTATTTATTCTTCGTCATCTCTCAATTTGAGCCCAAGTCCGTTAATCTTTTCGATTACTTCTTCAAGCGATTTTGCTCCGAGATTTTTGACTTTTAACATATCATCTTTTGATTTCTTTACCAAATCTTCAACAGTATTTATATTTGCTCTCTTCAAGCAGTTGTGACTACGAACTGAAAGTTCAAGTTCGTCAATACTCATACTCATAATTTTGGAGTTTTTATCCTCTTCTGGGCTGACAAGAATTTCAGTGTTTGCCATATCCTCAATGAGGTCAACAAACAATTGTGTGTGGTCTTGTAAAATCTTACCTGCAAGACTTACAACTTCAACCGCACGTCTTGTGCCGTTTGTGGTAACTTCCAAAATCAATTTGTCGTAACCCATATTATGCCCAACGCGAGCGCCTTCCAAATAAAAGTTCGCGGCTTTTACAGGAGTGAAAATTGAGTCAACAGCAATGTAGCCAATGCTTTCAATTTCGCTCTTATTTTGAGTTGAAGGTACATATCCGCGTCCACGTGCAACAGTGATTTCCATCTCTAAGTCTGCGTCATCATCTAGCGTGCATAGATAAAGTTCTGGGTTTTTGCATTCGACATCGATTGGATATTCTATGTCCTTTGCTTTCAACACGCCTGCGCCCTTCTTGTTGAGTCTCAAAGTTGTTTTGAACTCAGGGTCATTGCTAGTTGTTGCAAGAGCAATATTTTTAAGATTTAGGATGATGTCCGAAACATCTTCCTTAACGCCCTTAACATTCGAAAATTCGTGAGCCACGCCTGCAATTCTTATTGCGACAGGTGCAATACCCGGCAATGACGCAAGCAAGATTCTTCTAAAACTATTTCCAAGTGTAGTGCCGAATCCTCTTTCAAGCGGTTCGACAATAACTTTTGCAAAACTGCCGTCAGCATTTTCTTCAACTGTGATTTTTGGTTTTTCGATTTGCATCATAAACTACAAATCCTCCTAATTCTAAAATAGAAAATTGTAAATCGCAATTTTCCATTGCAATCGTTTTTATTATTTACTGTAAAGTTCGACAACCAAGTGTTCTGCAAAGCGCATATCGATGTCATCTCTTTGCGGAAGCGCGTTGATTTTACCTGTCAATGTTTTTGTGTCAAATTCAAGCCATTTTGGAGTTGTAACTTTGACTTTTCCAAGCTCTTTGAAAAGCCCATTGTCTCCGTGTCCTTCTTTGACAGCGACAACATCGCCTGCTGAAACCACGAATGATGGAATGTCAACAACTCTACCGTTGACAGTGATGTGCCCGTGATTTACGATTTGACGACATTTTGCTCTACTTTCGCCAAGTCCCATACGATAAACAACATTGTCCAGACGTCTTTCCAAGAGTTGCAAAAGGTTTTCACCTGTGTTTCCTTTCATACGTTCCGCTGTTTCATATGTTGCGTGGAATTGTTTTTCAAGCAAACCATAATATCTCTTTATCTTTTGCTTTTCTCTAAGTTGCATTCCATACTCACTTTGTTTTTTGCGAGCACTTTGCGCTCCGTGTTGTCCGGGAACTGTAGGACGACGTTCCATAGCGCACTTGCCACTCAAGCATCTTTCACCTTTCAAGAAAAGTTTACATCCTTCCCTTCTGCACAAACGGCAATCGGCATCAGTATATTTTGCCATAATTTCCTCCTATATTCTTCTCTTCTTTGGCGGACGGCAACCGTTAAAAGGTATTGAAGATACATCTTTGATTGATGTAACTGCAATTTCCGCATTTCCAAGCGCTCTAATAGCCGCTTCTCTCCCACGACCTGCGCCTTTTACGAATACATCGACTGACCTCAAGCCTTGTTCCTTTGCTGCTTTAACAGCAGTTTCAGCAACTTGTGCGGCTGCGTAAGGTGTATCCTTCTTTGAATTTCTAAAACCAAGGCTACCAGAACTTGACCAAGAAATAACGTTTCCTTGTTCGTCAGTTACTGTTACCATACAGTTATTAAATGTTGATTTAATATGAACTTGACCCTTGTCAAGATTTTTCGTACTTCTTCTTTTCTTTGTTGGTTTATTAGTTGTTGCCATACATTACTCCTATTTCTTACCGCGAGAAACAGTCTTTTTAGCGCCTTTTCTCGTACGAGCATTTGTTTTTGTTCTTTGTCCACGAACAGGAAGTCCACGTCTATGACGAATACCACGATAGCATCCAATTTCTTGGAGACGCTTTACATTCATCAAAACTTCCGATTTAAGTTCGCCCTCGACTTTTAGGTTTTTGTCAATATAGTTTCTAATCAGCGTTGCTTCTTCTTCGGTCAAGTCTTTGACACGTGTGTCAGGATTAACGCCAGTTTCTTTCAAAATTTTATTTGATGTTGTGCGACCAATTCCATAAATATAAGTCAAACCAATTTCAACTCTTTTCTCTTTTGGAAGGTCGACACCAGCAATTCTTGCCATATTTTCCTCCGATTTTTATTTTTCTATGTTAGCGCAAACTAGACACAAAGGTGGAATTTGTGTAGCCGCGATAGTTTGCGGTATTTTAATTTTTGTTGCCCATACGTAAATATGCACGCAAAAC
>CALDMJ010000049.1 GCA_937914725.1 uncultured Clostridia bacterium
AAAACAAACCGCTTTTCCGTGCGGACGTCGCAGTTGTTTGCGCGCACGGGCAAAATTGTGAGGACGGGACATTCGCGCACCTATTTTCGCTGTGCAACATTGCTTGCACAAGTTTCAACGCAACATCACTTGCAGTGACGCTTGACAAGGAATTTATGAAAAACACCTTTATTGCAAGCGGCTTCAAAACGCCCGACTATTGTGTCATAAAAGCGGACGATTTGGTCGATTTGAAAATCGCGCTTGCCCTTAATGATAACGCAGTAAATTTTGATGAAATTCTTGCAAATGAAAAACTAAATGCCGATACAAAAGCGACTTTGCAATCGCTTGCAAATATCGGTTTTCCTATGATAATAAAACCCGCAAATTTAGGCAGCAGCATAGGAATTTGCACGTGTGAAAATGTGGGGGAACTAATGTCGTCACTTGATTTTGCATTTAAATTCGACAGCAAAATTTTGTGCGAAAAAATGATTGACGACTTTATTGAAATAAATTGTTCGGCGCGAAAAATTGGCGAAAAAATCGTCGCATCGCGTTGCGAAGAACCCGTCAAACACTCGCGATTTTTGACCTTTAGTGACAAATATTTAGGCGGTGAAAAGAGTGGTAAAAAAGTCGGCGTGAAAAATGTAAAACCAAAAACTGAGCAAAAAAAGCCCGAAAATGACGAAAAAAACGCAAAAAATAAGCATTTCGAGGGCAATTTTGATGCAAATTTAGATAGAATAATAAAAATGACAAAATTTTTGCACAGCGAAAATGACGATATTGTTGAAAGTGTTCCGCCACTTGAAACGCTCAAAAACGCGTATAGCGTTTTGCAAAATATTTGGAGCGAAATCGGGGATAATGAAAGCAAGGATTTGCCGTCAAGCAAAAATGAAATCATTATTGAAAATGCACGCGCAAATTATTCTCCCGCACAAAATTTTGTCAAACTGACCAAGCATTCCGTTCCGCAATTTGTCATCGATGAAATTCAAAGAATCACGTACGCGCTTTATAAAAAATTCGACTGCACAAGCGTTGTCCGCGTCGACTATTTGGTCGATTCCAACTACAACATTTTTGTCAATGAAATAAATTCAATACCGGGGTCGCTTGCGTATTATTTATG
>CALDMJ010000050.1 GCA_937914725.1 uncultured Clostridia bacterium
TTTTGAGGGGTTTTCCTACCATTTTTTGCATCATTTTCCCCCCCCCCCCTAGTACTTTTGTTCTAATTTTCATCAATTGTGCTCTCCTTGAATTTCCTTTATTATTTATCATTTACAAGGTTAGTATACTCATTTTGAGTATTTTAGTCAAGTGATTTTATAATGTTTTTCACAAATGCTTGCGCTATGGAGTATTATACTAAAAAACTAGGAGTGGTTATGCAAGAAAATAGCAATGATAGTGGCAAAGCGCGCGACTTTTTTGTTCATCCAACGGCACAGGTTTTGGGCAGCAACACGATTGGCAAAGGGGCTCATATTGGCGCGTTTTGCGTGGTTGAAGATTGCGAGATTGGCGACGGCGCAAAGGTCGATTTTTGCAGCAGCGTTAGGCGCGCAAAAATCGGCAAGGAATGCTTTGTTATGCGGTCTATGGTGGAAGATTGTGTGCTACAAAAGATGTGCAAGATAATAAATTCCAACCTTTATGGCAATGTGAAAATTGGGGCGAATACGCTGGTTCGCAATAGCGAAATTTATGACAACATTGACATTGGACAAAATGCGACGGTGGGCGTTTTTGCACACGTTCACAACAACTGCAAAATCGGTGATTTTGCGCGCGTGGGCAATTTTGTGGAACTCAAAAAGACAACTGTTTGCAGTGGCGCCAAATGCGCGCATTTGGCATATCTCGGCGATGGCGAAATTGGCGAGAATACCAACATTGGTGCGGGCACAATTTTTTGCAATTATGACGGCAAAAATAAGTTCCCTACACGTGTTGGAGCACGCTGTTTTGTGGGGTCAAACTGCACGTTAATTGCCCCGCTTTCGATTGGTGATGACTGCTTTATCGGCGCCGATTCGTGCGTTTGCGAAGATTTGCCGAGTGGCACATTTTTTGTGCGCAGGAGCAAGGACACAAAGCAAAGGAGGCGCAAAGATGGTTAGGCACGCGGTGATACTTGCGGCGGGGCTTGGAACGCGCTTTTTGCCGTTTACTAAGGCAATTCCAAAGCCGATGCTCCCTATCATTGATACGCCCGCGATTGAGTACATAATCAAAGAGGCGCTGGAGAGTGGCATAACAAACATAACTGTTGTTGTGGGCGCAAATGGCGATGTGATAAAAAATCATTTTACTGTCAACAAGCACCTTGACCCTTCCAAAATTTCGGCGGAATTACGCGAAAAAATCGCGTTTAGTGATAATGTTAAAATCAACTTTGCAACGCAATGCGTGCTGAACGGCACGGCGGGCGCGATTTTTGGGGCGCGCGAATTTGTTGGGGAGAACCCCTTTCTTGTTATGAACGCGGACGAACTTTTTGTGCGCGAGAACTCTAGCGATGCGCCCGTTTCACGCCAACTCATCACAGCGTTTGAGGACTCAGGCAAGTGTGTTGTTGGGGTCAAGCGCGTTTCGCCGCCTGAAGCGTCTCGGCTTGGCGTTGTTGTTGGCGAAACAGTTGATGAGAGGCGGACGATTTTGCGAAAAATTGTTGAAAAGCCAAATATTTGCGACATTGTTGACCCGCTTGTTAACCTCGGGCGCTATGTGGTAAAGCCTAACCTTTTCCCTATTTTGGAGCGTGTGGCTCCAAACAAGAATGGCGAAAAGACACTCACGGACGCCCTAGTTGATTATACTGAAAATGAGGACGTCCTTTGCTACAATTTCGTTGGCAAACGCTACGATATCGGCAACAAGGAAAGTTATATGCGTGCGGTGTTTGATTTTTCTATGCGCGACCCGCGTTTTGAGCGCTTTGCGCGCAAGCGATTGCTAGTAAACTAACCGACAAATTGCGAATCTCCTCACTCTATGGCACTCAAGCACATACACATAAAAAGTGATAAAAATAATTACCTATTTCGACATTTGTCGCGATTTGTATAAAAACAAAATATATTGAGCTGCATTATGCTTGCAAAATGCGGCTTTTTGTTGTATAATTGCAAGAAAGGGAAATTTTATGAAAATCACAATCATTGCCGATGTTTATGGTGTTGCGAACAACGGAACTGCAACGGGATGTAGAAATCTTGCTATGCGATTGCAAGAGCGCGGACATCAAGTCACAATTCTTTCGACTTTTGCGGGCGAGGACAAGACGGGCATCAAGTATATTCAGTTGCCAAAACGCAAGTTGTTTGGTTTTTATAAAATTTTGGAGAAAAATGGCGTTATGCTTGCAAAACCCATTGACAAAAAAATTGTTGAAGCTGTTGCAGATGCGGACGTTGTACATTGTCTTGTTGGTTTTAAGACAAGTCGCGCAGCGATACCGATTTTAAGGCAGATGCACAAGCCGTACACGGCGGGATTTCATTCACAGGCAGAGAATGTTACGAGTCACTTGCATTGTATGAACTCAAAAATTATTAATGGGTACATTTACAGGCGCTTTTATCGCAAATTTTATAAAAATGTTGAGTTTGTACATACCCCAACGCAATTTATCGCTGATATTTTGGCGGAGTATAAGTTTTCAAACCGCTTTTGTGTGATTACTAACGGCGTCAACCCTGCTTTCAAAAAGATTGAGGTAGAGCGCCCTGAAAAGTACAAGGACAAGTTTGTCATTGTAAATACGGGGCGTTACTGCAAAGAAAAGCGCACAAAAGTGCTGATTGATGCAATAAAAAAATCTAAATATGAGAACAGAATTCAACTCATTTGCTTGGGGCAAGGTCCTGACGAAAAAAGACTCAAGAAACGCGCTAAAAAACTGACTAACAAGGCGGAGTTTGGGTTTTGGAGTTTTGAGGATATGCTTGCAGCGCTAAATTATGGCGACCTTTATATTCACCCAAGTGATGTTGAAATTGAATGCCTTTCTTGCCTTGAGGCAATGGTTTGCGGTATGCCCTGCATTTTTTCGGATGCAAAAACTACTGCGACAAACACATTTGCATATGACGAAAGATGTTTGTTCAAACACGGGGATGCTGAAGATTTGGCAAAAAAAAATTGATTACTTTATTGAACAC
>CALDMJ010000051.1 GCA_937914725.1 uncultured Clostridia bacterium
AGCGCAGAATCGATTGAGAAACTTCAGGTGGTCAGTGGTGCAAATATGGGATATTTTGAAAACATATCGTCGTATTGCGCTTTTATTAGTCCGTAATAATATGGTTCGGCATTTTGTAAATCGTTTTCATTGACAATGCCGCTTGTCGTGTCATTGGCACTACTATCATTTTGTAAGTTATCTTGCAAAATATTGTCGCTATCTTGCACAATTCGAGGGCTACTTTGTTTGTTTTTAGTATCATACTGTACATTTTGACTATTGTCGGTTGCTTGAATATGCGCAATTTTTGCTAATTGCTCTTTTGCTTCATCCAAATTTTTCTCTTGATAAAAAACATTCTTATATTTGCAGTTTTGACACTGTGGCGAATCAGGTTCGTCAAAATTTTCAATCAGTTCGTATTTGACAATTTCGTCATCAACAACATTTTCAATGTCACTCTGGTCAAAGTTTGGACAGTTGCAGCAAGTATTGTCGCAAGGTTGTTCATACTGCGCTTGAGAAACATTGTCTTGATAATTTTGCGAATTTGCAACAACCTCATTTACTGGCGGGGCGGCTTGCCACTCATTTTGCGCGTGCGCGGAATAGGCGTTGTTATTAACTGTGTTGCGCGCAAAGGACTGCTCAAATGTGCGTGGCGCACTATCATTTGCCCTGAAATTATCCTCGAACTTATTACTATGCTGCTCAAACGTGCGCGGCGCGCCTTCGTTTGCGTTGCTAGATTCTTTGGGCGAGTGCGTGAGGGTTTGCCCATCAAGGCGGAGTTTTTGGCGGGCTGTTTCCTCATTTAAAATAGACATAACTTGCGTTTGTGTTTCAGTTCCGCCCCAAAACAAAGGAATTTGTTTTTCACCGCTTTCAATCAAAAGGCACGATATTTTTTTATTTAGGTCAATTGGAATGCTGACGTCGCAAGAAAAGTCGCACGGATTTGCAAGCGTGATTTTTTGCTGCAAGTCGTTGTTTTTTAGCAAAAAAACATAGTCACTGTCGTAGTTTGGACGGAAGTTGTTCAACTTGATTGATAACTGAGTGATGTTGTCAAGCCGTGTGATTTCCGCCACGCCGTGCCTGTTGTTACTTTGTGCACTGTTGAGAACTATTTTTTTCTTTGCAAACATCATATTTCCTCCGATTACAATTATATATATTCCATAACTAAAAAATCTTGCCACTTTTGTCGAAACTTGCCGCCTTTTGATATTTTTCTATTCTTAATTGTGCGGAATGCGCAACAAATAGTCATTGTGCAGTTGCATTTGCCTCAAAACGCAGTTTCGATTGTCCTGCAGCGCGTTTTGTGGGCGCTCGGCTTGCCTTGGCGCTTGCGAGCGAATAGGTGGTTGCGGGTGCAAAAGCGTTTCAAGCGCGTATTGCGGGTTTATCGTCGGGAAGTTTTGTGTTATATTTTGTGCGTCGTTTGGGTCGCCGCTAATTGTATTTGATTGAAGCGGGGCAGCCGCGTTTGATTGAGAAAAAACATCGTTTTGTTGCGCATTTTGCTGAAAATAGTTTGTGCTATTGTTTGCCTTTTGCGCTTGCGGCGCACCAAAACCCATATTTTGTGAGAAAGTGTTGCCGCTTTGTGTTTGCGCAGCGCTTTGATTAGTGTTTTTCAGCATATTGCCGAGTAGCCCGCCGACTTTTGACAAGTTTGCAGCATTTCCTAGTAGTGAAGATAGTCCGCCCATTTTGTTTGCGCTAGGGGGATTTGACTGCGCGTTTCTCGCAAAATTTGGCGCTCCGCACGACGCAGTGTTTTGCGTGTGAATGTTTTGTGTCGATATTAAGTGTTCGTATGGCTGTTGTCGCATTTTTTGTCCTCCAAATATATATTGCTTATCAAATTCATTGACTTAATTTGAAAAAAATGTTATACTTTTGCTACTAATTCAATATATCTTTATGTAATATATGTTGACAAGTACAAAAAATTGAGTATCAAAAAATGGACGTCCAGCGTTTATATCAATTTGATACGGCAATAATAAAAATATATAGGTGCGAATATGTCTTTTAAACAAATTTTATTAGTAATTACAATCGCAGTCGTGGCAGTCGTGATGACCGCGTGCGGCTCAGCAGTTAAGGGTAACCCGAAAATCGACGATACTGTGTACGGCAACGGCGGAATGCAGGTTCGCAAGGGGAACTTTGTGTACTTTATGAACGGCTTTTACGGCGTCGACGAAATCACAGACAAAACAAACAAGGACGGAAAAGTCGTCCGCGGCGGAATCTATCGTATCGAACTCAACGACGGGGCATTGCCTGTCGATGAGGACGGCAACGTGACAGGCGCGGTGCAAATTGTTTCCAAAATCACTTGCTACGAATTTGGCGGATTCTATATCTATGATAACTACATCTACTACGCTTCGCCAAACAACCAAAAGGACAAGAGCGGAACACTTTTGAAAGACCGCGTCGACTTCTACCGCTGCAAGATTGACGGAACAGACAATAAGAGAATCTACACAACCGAGTCATCATACTCAAGCGTCCAATTCAATGTCACAAAATTTAGTAAGGACGCAAAGAGCGCGTCAACATACTTGACAATTTTGGACGGAACTAACTTGATTTCCTTTGAATTTAGCAAAGGCAAAAACAAGGGCAAAACAAAGATTGCTGAAGATGTAACAGGCGTTGCGTGGAGCGAAATTTCAACATATGAATACAATCAAAGTGCAACAGCATTTGAAAAAACTGTGTTCTTCACACAAGCAACTGCCGACACAAACAAAATTAGTTCTTATAACTTGACGACTGAAGAAACGAAAGTTGTCGTCGACAACAACACAGCAAGTTTCACATTGAAAGGCGCTGTCGCTGGCAAACTTTATTATGAAAAAGCGCAAAACGGCAGCACAGTATTTGCAAGCAACACTTTAGGTACTTCTTTTGAAAATAGTGAAAACATCTACTACAACAACAGTTATTCAAACTACTTTGTAGTTGGTGGCGAACAAGGCGACTTTGAAGGCGGCGTTATCGCAACAAACGATAACGGAACATATTTTGTCAAAACTGGTGCAAACGGCGAAACATCAAGAATAACAATCGCTAGCAAAAAATATAACATTTTGTTCAGCAACGGTTCAAAAGTATATGTTAGAGAAAGTGCAGTTCAAATTTACGTCATCGACTTGACAGATACAACATTTGAAGCAAAAGCAATTTTAGGTAGCAGTGTCGAAGGCAAAAACGACGCAAGCAAGTATGTCGATTTTGACGGCAGATTTATCACATATCTTGCCTCAAACAAAGTGGACGACACTACAACATACTACACACACATTGTCGACCTTTCGCAATATGACGAGGCAGACGGCTACCTCGACGTATTCGTCGGCGAATATGCAAAAGGTGAAAAACCTTCTACCGATGACACCGATAGCGAATAATTGTAGAAACTAGGCACAAAATGATTGCCTACCCGCCCCCCCAAAAAAATGGCTTTATGTAAAAATTGGGGGTCGAATAAATAAATTTTGGCTCTATGTCAAATGTTGGGGTCAGATAAATAGAAATTGTTAGTTATTATTAGCTTGCATCAATATCTAGTTACCCAAACTAGTTTGGGTAACTAGATATTTTTGTTTGTTAGTAGTATTCTTTTCTTTATGTTTTCAATAGCCCAAGCAATTTGTCTAACATAATGGTATCTATCTATTATAATGTTTGCGTCTATAATAAAAGCGTACATTATTGCATAAAAGGTGTAAAACACATAACTATTTATCTAAACGCATATAGTGCCATCAAGCCAAACCTGTAGCAGAGCGCTTACACTCCAGCGCCAGCTTATAAAATCAATAAAAACAGTA
>CALDMJ010000052.1 GCA_937914725.1 uncultured Clostridia bacterium
CCAATGATAGATGTAGCGCTACACGAACACCAAAAACTGTCTCATTAACCTCATAAACAAATTGGTTGTAACTACCGCCATTAGAGTCTATCCCGAGCGCCTTATCGTAGTAGTATGTTGAATAGCCAGAACGCAGCCACGCGCAGGAAGCTGATGCTCGGTCGTACGCGTTGAGTTCCCATAGTCCTGTTCGATTCGCATTCGTGTGTGATGCAGTATTTGCGCCTGAATCTATCTTTGCGCTTGCTTCAGAATAATGACCATCTAGGTATCCGTCTAGGTATATGATGTCGTTTGCTTCATCATATACTCTACCTGTATCTTGCAATTTGCTTTCAGCATTTTGCCCGTATCCTGTGTGGAGTACTTCAAAACCACTTGGCACCCACAACTTGTCGTTATATACTGACTCTACTGTGCTTTCATCACTCCAACGACTGTGCTTACCGCTGAGCCCGTCCATCCCGTTTTCTAGCCCGAAATCTGCGACATCGTCCATATAACCACTTGAACCGATACCATTATTGGTGGTGTACAATTCTCTACTGCTATTATATGAGGTTTGGTATGCGCTACTCTGCCAGCCGCCGAGGTTAAGCGCATCTGCTGCTAGTTGACTTGGTGCTACTACGTATTTGTCAAAAACATCACCATATTTGCTGTCCAATGTTTCATATAATGGCAGTACGTTTTTATCTCTCAAATAACTTTGTGAGTAGTTGCCTTCGTATCTATAGGTTTTGTTATTATCTTCAATTATTTTAGACGGATTAAACAGCACACTCGATACGTATGGTCGTGCCATATAGAGTGTGAGCACATCATTTTCCCCGTTGATTGAACGATATACTGCTTGCCAATATTGTGCTGATGCAGTATTTGCACTGTATGTTGTGTCATTTGTGTCCTCAAACAACTTAACAAGTATTTGCGCGTTGCCTTTTTGGTCAGCTGTCCAACCGTCTTGTGTGCCATACTGCCCGAAGTTTTTCGCTGTAAGGTATGTTGGTGCGTTTACATTTTTTGTCGTGTCGCCCCATACTTTTTTACTATCTACCATACTTACCAAATCGGATAAGACTTCCGTGTCCACTGCTCCGCCCGTTTTGAACAGGGGTTTGACGTTTGCGGATGTCACTTTCCCCGATTCACTATTTGTATTATCTAGTATTGTTGAACCCGTTCTACCGTCTTTATCACGTCCGCTATCGCCTGCTATGAACACGGGGGCATTGGTATAGAATGTGTCGTCGCTGGGTCCGCCTGCCGTTAGATTATAACGCGTGGCAAATTCCGCTAACGGACATAATGAAAACGCTGCAAATATGCTAAGCACCAAAAGCCACAGCATCATTTGTGTGGTTTTTGTTATGCTATATTTAGTTTTTATACCTTTAGGCACAAAATTTTGTAAATTTTGACTACTATACTTTGCTCGCTTTGATGCTGAAGTTTTTCCTAATTGTGGATAATCTCTATACCCCCCCCCCCCCCATTTAGTTAAATACTCCATTATTGCAGCCTCCTTATACTAAATAATTTTCATTTGAAGTCATTCCAAATGCGTTAAATCACATTTATAGTTTTAGTTTACCACAATCGTAGAAAAATATCAAATGTTTTTCAATGCTTTTTATAGTTTGATAATTTTTTCCACAATGTTAATTCTCAAAGTAAATTCTACAAGAGGATTTAAAACGAAATCACTTTTTTAAACCCCATATCGTGATTTGACTTAATTCACCATTCTTCAATTGGGGTTGTATTCAAACGTTTGTAGCTTGTTAAAATCTTTGAATATGAGTCGTCGTCGTAATACAAGTATGCGTTAGCGGTCAAGATATTGCGAGCGTACAATAGGTCAAGTTCAGTGAGATTATCAGGCAAAACGACGATTGAAAAATCATCCAAGTCTAACACGGTCATTAAGTAGTTGTTTCCGTGATATAGTTTTGACAGAGTTGCGCCATAATAACTAATTCCTTGTGAACTTATAGTTGCGACACCGTTCTGTGGTTTATTCTCCATTGACTTGTATGCATATTCGACTGACTCGTCGACGACAATTTGCTTAATTGTCAGTTTACTTTGCAAGAATTCAATTGCGGAACGCGAGTCATATGGGTCGGTGGAATCATAGACTATGACTGCATTGAGCGTATTTATTCGCTTGCGCTGAATTGTTTCGACATAATTTTCGGCGCTATTTCGCCCTGCCACGCCAAATAAAATCTTTTCGTTGCAATTTGTTGTAATGATGTAACAACCGTCGATTAGTTCAGTTATTGTATCTTCTTTGTATGTCTTAGGAACATTTGACAGCACAAGCACCGCTATTATACAAGTCGTCAAAAATACGCTCACACCTAAGCGGTAGTCAGGATGTATGAAGATAAATGACGATATGAGAACCATTGCAATATAATAGAGCACAGTCAGCCACCCCATTTCAAAAACGTAGACAGAAGCGAGCGGCAACCCAACAAAAAGCGAAGGAAACCAATATACAAATGCCATTGGCACTGCCGCAAATTTGAGCGTGAACGCCATAAATGGGAATATAAGCACAATCAATAGACTTGCAAACAACAAAATGTATGCGAGTGAAAACACTGGCACTACCACAATATTTGCTAGTATAGAATATATACTGAAACAGTTAAAGTACTCAGCCATAATAGGATAAATGCCGATTTGCGATGAAATTGTCATTGCCATACCAGTTGCAAGCCATTTTGGCAACTTGCAATACTTTTTGAAAAAATTTGTCAGCGGGTCACAGAAAAATACAATGCCGACCACACAAGCAAAACTCATCAAAAATCCTGCGTCTAGAATTGACATTGGCCAAATGAACATAATCAAAATACAGGAGAAACCTAGTGACGACAATATATCACATTGGCGTCCAATGTTTTTTGCTGAAAGAACAACGAGCCCCATTATCGTTGCACGCACTACGCTTGGTGTGTAATCACAAAGATAACAATAAAAGACAAGCACGGCTGTTATGATGCAAAATTTTAACAACTTTTGTCTCTTAATAAAACGCAAACACATCAAAATTATTGAAATTATAAAGACGACATTCATACCACTAACTGCAACAATATGCATTACGCCGCTAATTTTGAATGATGTGTTTGTCATTTCACTAAGATAGTCACTATCACCAAATAATACTGAATACGACAAGTACGCTATCTCTTGCGGCATTTGGTCGACTAAGTGTTCTAGCACCTCATTATGGACGGCGTCCGCTGCCGATTTTTTGCTGCTGATGTATTCTATTGAATTGCCCGACCCGATTGTAGCGGTGCCTGTGTAGTGAATATTCTTTACAAGTTCGTAAGAGTTCAATTTTTCGACGGACTGAAATTTTGAAACAAATTTATTTGCGGTAAATCCTATCGTTTGCCCCTTTTGTATTTCGCCCGCAACTTCTCCACGCATTTGCAACCGCGCCTTGCCCGAAAGCTTGCGTTCGGTTTCGTCAAATTTAATCGTTAAATTTTGGAGCATAACATATGAAACTGTTGAGTATTCATCGATCGAAGCGACTGTACCGACGACATAATATTGAGTATCGGTGTCAAGCACATCTTCAAAACTGCGAAGCTTTGCGTCGCAAAGCAAGCCGCCGATTACATATGTTGTTAAAAGCAATAGCCACAAAAATTTGTTTTTCGACATAAAGTTTGTAAAGCGTTTGCTAAGCCCTGCTTTTGCGCCCAAAAATTCAGCAACAAATGCAAGCATTGTTGTCAAACACAACATTAGCATTATCAAAATAAAAGCTAACGAATTGTCGTCATAATATCCAGTCAAAACCAGCCCAGCGCCCGCACACATCGATAGAGCGGCAAAAAGCAAGGGTCGGCGCGCAAAAATTCTTATCATTTGTTCCCTTTTTGTGTATTATAACACACGCGGAACGTTTTTTCAAGTCAATTCAAGTTAAAATTATTCGTTACGTCACTAACAAACTGAACGTCAAATCTAAATAAAAATTTGCTTAGAAAATTAAGATAAATTTTTATACAAATTTAAAAAAAATATTGACATATAATAGTATTAATGATATAATATACCGTAAATGAGGGGTTGTATGAAAGAATTGAAAAACAAGTTGACGGATTACACTCACGACAAACTTGATTTTGAAGTACAACCGATTGATAAACTACCGGAATGCGTCGACAAGTTATCTTTTTTGACTACTTCGAAA
>CALDMJ010000053.1 GCA_937914725.1 uncultured Clostridia bacterium
TTGTATTTGCATTGATTTTGGACACTTTAAGCACACTACCCCGAAACTTTTGAGGCGTTTTTTGTAAATTGTGTGGTATAATATAATTGAACATTTTGCTAAAGGAAGAATATGTTAGAATTAGAAATAGCAAAATTGCAAGACGCGGTGGGCGAACTTGAAAAGCGTATTTCGCGCATTAAGGCAGAACTACAGTCGCAAATCGGCGACACCGCTGCGGCGTGCGATTGCAGCACACAACTGACCGCGATTAATACGGACATTGCTTCAATCAAAGCGAGCATTGCGGACTTTGATACGCGCCTAAAAAAGGTGGAAGTAGCACTCAACATCACCTCGCCGACTATCGAGGTTGGTGAATAAAAAAGACCTTTGCATTTTGAAGAATATTGACAAATTGTCTTCAATTTTGCAAAGGTTTTTTATTGTTATATCTTCTTATTTAAAAAGCAGCCATTTTCAAGGCATCAAAGCGTCGCGTTCTTGTCCAAAATGCGGATGATTTCCCTATCCGAGTTCGGGAACATATGACTGTACGTGTTCAAAGTCTGTTGCGTGTTGGCGTGCCCCAAACGTCGCGACACGAGCGCCACATTCGCGCCCAAGTTTATGAGCAAACTCGCGTGAGAGTGGCGAAAATCGTGGATACGTATCTTTGGCAAGTCGGCAATAATAGCGTAGTTTTTCAGCATTCGCGAATAACTAAAACTCGCTAGCGGCGCATCCCCGCCAAACAAAAACTCCGCACCAATTTCGCACGCACGCTTCCACGTCAAATATTGTTTTAATTGATTTAGCAAAACCTTTGGCAAACTAATGTTTCGAATGCTGCTTTTGTTTTTAGGGGTCGTAATTTTATACGGCGCGCCGTCCAAAGTTTTGCGCGTCAACGACTTACAAATGTAGAGCGTGCCTTCCGCGAAATCAATGTCGTCCTCTTTCAGCGCCAAAACCTCGCCCACGCGCGCACCGCTGTAGTAAAGCGTCATAAAAAATGTAACCCACAAATTTTTGATTCGCGCGCTTTTTGCCCTGCGCATACGCGTGATAAACCGCCGAAACTGCTTGAAATCGTAAAACTGCATCTCGCGCACCTGCTCCCAATTCCGCTTGAGCGGCTTGAAATTCAAAACAACATTCGGCACATCAAATGT
>CALDMJ010000054.1 GCA_937914725.1 uncultured Clostridia bacterium
CAGGGATGTCCGTTGTAGGGGGGAAAGCACCTCATAGACGAATACCGCCACGAGAGATGTGGTAGCGCTTAACGCGACGACCACGACGACGACGACGACGCATAGGACTGATTTTTTAAAGGGTTAGACATAAAGTAGAGGGACAAGTTTTCAATTTTCCCAGTGTGTTCCACTTGTACCTCTTGCGTTTGGTTCTCCTGAGTCTGTTTCACTTGAATTTTCTGCGATGTGCTGCAAGAAATGACAGACAACAACAAGCAACCAACGAACACACCTAAAAAAAGCCGTTTCATACCAAGTTCATTGATATTTGATACATAAACTCGTACATAATCTGTGACCACGTATGTACTTCGTGGTACTCCTTTACTGTCATTTCGCCAAGAAGTGAAGCGGGAAGATGTCTAGTGCCGATAATACGCACCTCATTCTCACTCTCTACTTTGAATGATACATAGAGATTGAGAGGCTCAATCAAATAACACCCCTGTTCGCCAACTTGCGGGCGGGGGTCTTTTTTACCAAGACGCAATTCTGCGTCCGTTACCAACTCTCGAAAGAGGTTGCGGGGTTCTTGTGTAGGGTCGTAGTTCATAATATTTTGTATTTCGATGCAAAGATACATCTTTTTTTTGATACTACCAAATGTACGCTGTTTTTTTTTCAAAAACGTGCGCACGTAGCGCCTTATATTACAAGACAGCCAGGCGCTACGTCTGGGGCAATTTGTCTGCTGCTGACCTACAAGAGCAGACAAATTAAACTTAAAAGTTCTGCTTCGCTAAAAAGTCGTTATCCGCTCCTTAATCGCTGCGCTCACTCGTCGCGACTAACTCCACGCCGCTTCGCAACGAACTTTTTGCGTTATTTGTTGCTGCTCTCTTCGGTATGCAGCAACAAACAGCCCCAGGCGTATTGCCTGGGGCTTGTATTATTCGGCTGCTTCGGCAGCCGTTTGAGTTTCAACATCGCCTTTGTCGGGCTCTGTTTCTTTCGTTGTAGTGGACGGGTTCTGTAATCCGTCAAAATATTGTGAAGTAGAATCCTGCAAGTCTTGATACTCTTCCAATGTAAGACCCTGGCGGTTCATA
>CALDMJ010000055.1 GCA_937914725.1 uncultured Clostridia bacterium
TAAGTATTAATAATATTAGTACTTATCATATATTAAGTACTTATAAAAAATAATACCGAAACTTAGAGTGTAGTGGTATAAGTACTAATATTATAACAAGTACTAATATTATTAAGTTTTTACTAGGTAACTCATTCATAGTAATGACAACTACAGCTGCGGGCTTTCCAGTAAAACATAAGATTTTGCAAGAGTACAAACTTTAGGTTATCGTAAAAATTTCTTTCGCCGTAGGGACAGTACCTGCAGCAGTGCGCTTTCGTACACGATAGAATTTATAGATATAAATTCTAAGGGGGAAAGAGAAAAAAGGGTAAAATTTTAAATTATAGCGATTTTTAAAAATAAGTCAACCGAATTGATCAAGATTTTCAAAAAATGACAAAAAAAATATTTTTTCGCCAAATTTCGTAAAGTGCTTAATAAAACTCACAAAAATCGCACTTCAAAATCGGGTTATCCACACGAAAAAATCACAAAATGTTGAACAAATGTGAATAAATTTTGCAGATATGCACAAAGATGTGCACAAAAAGTTGATCAATATATTGTATGGTTTGTGAAAAAATTGCGGTGAGGTACACCATATATTGTGTTTTTGAAAAAGATATCCACATTTGCACAGACAATAATAATACAAGATAATATTTAAAAAATCAAAAATTTCTTTTCCTGGTGCGGTAGCGCACTGCTGCAGGTACTGTCACTACAAGCAATTTATCTTTGTAAACGGCAAGCCTTTGTTTTTTCTAACCCATTCCGTTCTCGGCGGGTGCGGTAGCGCACTGTTGCAGATACTGGCGGGATAGCCCGCGGCTACAGGTACAGTCATTACGCAGAAAAAGGCTTTCGCGTTAGGCTAAAGTTTGTATACCTGAAAAGGTGTTTTTTTCAAGATAGCCCGCGATTGTGATTATGGTCTCTTCGTCAAAATAACTTTCAGCGGAAAACAAGCCCGCGTGTTTATAGGGTAGCCCGCACATAAGTTGTGCACATTGTATGAACTTTTGTGGATAAATGCGCAAGCAGCAATTAGAGCCACCGTAGAAAGGTTGTTTGTGCAAAATAACAAAATTTGTGCGTCAATGCACTTTGGGCTGATGTGTGGCATCATAGTTTCATACTTATAAAATATTACGTACAAACTTATAATAATTGTAGTACATAATTTATATAAGCGCGCAATTCTTAATATAAAGTACTTACTATTATTAAGTATATATATAATAATATTAGTACTTATAATATATATATAGTATGTAACGATTGTGCACAAAAGGTGTGGAATTGTGGAAAAGAAAAAATTGAAAAAAGTTGAAAAAGTGTGTTAAAAATGCTTTACAGAAAAATTAAAGTGTGCTAAAATGGTGTAACTTTAGGAGACAGTATGGACACGCAAATGAAAGTTATCTGCGACGGGCTTGACCTTGCAGATGCAGTTTTGAAGGTTATCAAAGCAACCGCAACGCGCACAACTAACCCGATTTTGGAAGGAATAAAGTTGGTTGCCGAAAACGATTGCTTGAAGTTGAGCGCTACGGATCTAGAGCTTATGATTGAGACTAAGATTAAGGCGGATGTTAAGCTTGAAGGGACTGTTGTAGTTCCCGGAAAGTTTTTTAGTGAGTATGTGAGAAAACTAACGAATGAACAAATCACACTTGAAGTTAGTGAGAATAATCAACTAAAGCTTGCATATACTGACAGTGTGGGATATATGCAATGCTTGAACGCTGAGGAGTTTCCAAACATACAAAAGATTTCCAATGAGCAGTACTTTGAGATTAGCAAGGATGATTTTGTGGACGCTATCAACAAGACGATTTTTTCTGTTTCACTTGATGATGCACGACCTCTTTTCAAAGGGTGCTTCTTTGAAGTGGGTGAAAAGAGTGTAAATGTGGTTGCACTTGATGGCTATCGTATGAGTATTGCGAAAAAACCGATTTTGTATGCAACGAGTGAGGCGAAATTTGTCGTTCCAGCAAAGAGTTTGGCTGAAATAACCAAGGTTATTGACGACAAGGACGAGAGTATCAAAGTGTTTTTCCAGAAGCAGTATGTGATGATTGAGCAAGAGGGTGCTGTTATTATATCGCGCTTGCTTGACGGCGAATTTATTAATTATAATAATCTCATCACGTCTGGGGATTTTACTACAATTACGACTGTGAACAAAAAGCAACTTGAGGAGGCGCTGGACCGCACAAGTTTGCTTGCTCGCGTGGAGAGAAACAACATTGCAAAGTTTGAAATCAAGGACAAAACTTTGGCAATTTCATCGAATAGTGAAATTGGTAACATTCACGAAAATGTTACGATTTCTTTGAATGGTGTTGATTTGACGACGGCGTTTAACTCACGCTATTTCATTGAGTGCTTGAAGGTTGTAAATGATGAATTTATCACACTCAATTTTACAACGCCGATTGCGCCTTGCATAATCAAGCCTTTTGAAGGCGATGATTATCTTTTCCTCATCCTCCCAGTTCGCATTGTGGCCTAACGGGGAAAGCCCCGTTGCTACAGGTATTGTCCCTACGTGTAAGTAACAAAGTTGGATGGTATACTTTTGTGCTGCTTAGTAGTTTTTTGCTCTCGTGTGGGGGAAGTCCCGTGGCTGTAAATGCCGTTCCTATGAATCAATTACTTATGTAGACGGTAATATATTATGTGCTGTTCAGTAACGTTGGTGCTCGTGTAGCAAACGTCATAAGTGCAGGTGCTTTTTCTACGCCTCAGTTATGAATACCCTTTGTTTTTATAGCGGGTTTTGTGCTCGGGCGGTGCGATAGTGCACGGCTACTGGTATTGTTTGTGCAAACAAGTGGATGGATAGGACGGGTTAGTTTTTTGCTGTCTATTGGCTTTTGTACTTTGTGGGGAGGGGATTGTCAAAGTTAGGTGCAATGCTTAATTTTGAGAAAATTGAATTTGAATGAAGTATTTTTTACTATGGGGATTTGCAACTTAATGCGATGTTGCAAGTTGTTTATAATGATGAAAGCACTTATCCACAAAAGTTCACCAAATGTGGATAAGTGCTTTTTTTGACCCAAATTATGTGCAAAAAAACTTGCCTGATTTATTGAAACCAAATTTTAGTTTGTTAAGTTGTAAACGCTACACTAGTGGATAAATTGAATGTGGTTATCCACATAAAAATGGTTAAGTATTTAACTTATATTTTTAAAAAATAAAATTTCGAGTTATCCACAATTGTGGATAACTCTTTTAAAAATAACAATAAAAAGGAAGGTAATGCCATAAAAACGTTGGAAAGTAGCAAAAATAAAGAGTATTAGTACAAAAATATGTGTGGATAACTTTTATATAAGTGGCAAAACGAGTGTGCATTATTTTGTTAATTATGACGAGTTTAGAGAATGCGAACAGTGTATTTTAATTGTTTTTTTTATATGTTATCGGGGCAACTTTTTTGTTAATATGCAGAAATGACTTGACAAAGTTTTTTGTTTTGTATATAATATAAGAACTTAAATCTAACAAGATGAATTTT
>CALDMJ010000056.1 GCA_937914725.1 uncultured Clostridia bacterium
CCATTTGCTCAAACTCGCGCGTGCGGAAAATAAAGTTGCCCGGCGTAATTTCATTTCTAAACGACTTGCCAATTTGCCCGATTCCAAACGGAACTTTTTTACGCATCGAACGCACGATGTTTTTAAAGTTCACAAACATACCTTGTGCAGTCTCAGGGCGCAAATAAATCTCGCTCGTCTTGTCCTCAATGACGCCTTGAAAAGTCTTGAACATAATGTTAAATTGTCTAATTTGCGAAAAATCACTCTTGCCGCAAATCGGGCAAGCAATTTTATGCTCAAAAACAAAGTTTTCAAGTTCTTCATCCGTCTTGCCGTTTGGGTCAAAATCAATGTCCGCGTGCTTTTTCAAATACGCTTCAATCAAGTGGTCAGCCCTATGGCGCGACTTGCACGCCTTGCAGTCCATTAGAGGGTCGGTCGCACTCTTGATATGTCCGCTCGCTTCCCAAACCTTTGGATTCATCAAAATCGCGCTCTCAATCGCGACATTATACTTGTTTTCAGTTATAAACTTTTTAAACCACGCGTCGCGCACATTGCTCTTTAGCAAAACGCCGAGTGGACCATAGTCCCACGAATTGGCGAGTCCGCCATAAATTTCGCTGCCTTGAAAGACAAAACCATTGTCTTTGCAAAACGCAACCATTTTATCCATTGTCAATTTGTTATCCATTTTCTTCACCTAATTGTTATTTATTCCACCCACGAAACGCCAACTGCTGGCCCCACGTGGCTTGATACTACTGGGCAAATTTCGCCCGTCAAGATTTCGCGGTTTGGAAAACGCTCCTTGACCTTTTCGAGTAGCAACGAAAAATATTTTGAGTTTACCGCACTCAGTGCGTAGATTTTGCGCGCCGTCTCCGGAATGCGCGCTATCATTAGCGGAATCGCCTTTGCGATACCGATGACTTTATGCACACACTTGAGCGTGTTTTCCTTAAACGAAAGTAGCGGTTTAATTTTTAAAATCGTGCCAAGCATTGCGCTGATTTTACCAAGCCTGCCGCCGCGACGCAAATATTCAAGATTGTCAGGACAGAAGCAAATCTCCGCGCCCTTAATGTTCTTTTGAATATTAGCAACAATTTCTTCACGCGAAAGCCCTTTTTCAATGTCCGCAACAGCGTCCTCAATGAGCATAAGCGTCGTTTGCCCGCAACATTGTGAGTCAACAACGGTTATGCAGTCGCTGCCGCCCTCAACTTCCTTGAGTGCCAAGCACGCACCGTTGTACGAACCCGACAAATATGAGCCGATGCAAAAAACAATCGCCTCGTCGCCCGCGTCCACAATTTTTTGAAAAGCGTCCATATACGCCTGCGTGCTAGGCTGCGTCGTCTTTGGGAACTCGCGCGACGACAACATCGCGTCGTAGAACTCCTGATATGTGTCAGGCGTACCCTCATAAAATTCACGCTCGCCAATGTTGATTTTCAGCGGGACAATCGCAATATCGTGCTGTGCCGCATACTCTTTTGTAACTGATGCCGTTGAATCTGTTATAATCTTAATCATTACCAATTTCCTTTTTAATTTTTTGTGTTTCATTAAAACCATTTTCGCGCGCAAATAACCCCTACACACAATCGCGCCACAAACATCTAATGAACCCCATTTAAAAGTAAAATTCTTTGCACACTGCAAAACTATATCTAAAACTTTTTCATTAGCAGTTTTCCACATTTCAACAAGGATTGTCCACACTTTGCACGTGACTACAATCTTGCTTATATATTATATTACACTTTGCGCAAAAAAACAATCGTTTTACACTACTTTATTGCAGGACACTCTTGATTACTATGCTACCGCAAACAAAATATTTGCGCACCTATAATAAACAGCGTCCCCTTCTGGGAAGGCTCGCCTTGACTGCAGGTTTGTTTGTCATCTCACAACAACTTATACGCACCAACCTACACCCGCACCTGTGCCGTCTGGCACTCTCGTTACAAAGGCTCAACAAGCCTATTTCGGTGAAAATGACAATAGCGTTTAGTTACTTACCACAATAAATAAGGTTATGCTTAATTAAATGTTTCAGCAGCAGACTACACCACAACAAAAAAGGTACATAAAAAATTTCCTATGTACCCAAACTCATATAGTGCCACTCGCCAAATTCGCAGCGGTGCGCTATCGCACCCCGAGAACTCATATATTTACAAAGTATATTTGTTCGCCGTCCACAAAAGCAGCTTTGACATACTGACAGTACCTGCAGCGGTGCGCTATCACACTCCGAGAACTAAATTAACTAAAAAGAACGGCAGTGCGCCGTCCTCACTAGTTTATTGTAGTACCCAACAGTACCTGCACCAGTGGCGTTTGCCACTAGGCTTCTTCAAAGTAGCAAGAACTACTAGGTGTAGGCGGGAAAGTCTGCCCTTTTTGAAGGTCGACAATATTGATAACTTCGCCATTCTCGTCAAACATCTTGTATTGTCCAGAATGAGGCGCCGTTTCGCCAGGTCTAAATTTCATAGTAACCTCCTCGCAAATAGTTTGCGCAGTCCTATGAAAATTATGCACACATATTTTAAAATTTCTATTGCCCCACGACAGCGCCAGCAACAAAAACTGCACCTGTGGCGTTTGCCACAAGCCGCGTGGCTTCCCCCGCTTAACTATAACAAAAAAATCTCCTACCGAATTATTCCGTAGAAGATATT
>CALDMJ010000057.1 GCA_937914725.1 uncultured Clostridia bacterium
AACCACAATTGACGGCGAAACGACTCGTAAGAAAGTCTACAATAGTGGCGTTTCAGCAGATAAGACAATTCCCATAACTATATCATCCGCAAGCAATCAAGTCAACAACTGGTTGATTGTGTGATATGTTCTAAATTATCACAATCAAAGTGTAAATGTGAAATAAATTTGCAAGACTATAATTCCATAAACAATATAGTCTTGTTTTTTATCTATATTTATAAAACTGTTTGGTTATTTTTTCGGAATTTGCTAAAATATTATAATGTTAGGAGATTTGATATGACGGATAGAGAAATCGCGATAAATGAATTGCGCGTGCTTGGTGCAATGGAAATCGCAAACGCGAAGTCGGGACATACGGGCATTGTGCTTAGTGCTGCACCCATTATGTTTGCAGTGTTCAACGACCACTTGAACTTTAATCCTAAAGACGAAAAATGGATGATGAGAGATAGGTTTGTTTTGAGCGCAGGGCACGGCAGCGCTTTACTATATGCGACGCTGCATATGTTCGGTTATGATTATTCGGTAAATGACCTAAAGAGCTTTAGGCAATTGCACAGCAAGTGCGCTGGACATCCCGATTATGGCGCTTCTGGCGTCGAAGTTACGACAGGGCCGCTCGGGCAAGGCATTGCAAATGCAGTTGGTATGGCGCTTTGCGAAAAGAAACTGCACACGCTTTCTACAAAAATTAGTGACGGCTTTTACAAGCATTACACCTATGTTTTGGTTGGCGAAGGTGACATATCGGAAGGTATTAGTTATGAAGCCTGCTCGCTAGCAGGACTTTGGAAACTCAATAACTTGATTGTTTTACTAGACAGCAATAATATGACGATTGAAGGGCGTGCGGAACTAGCGCTCGGAGACAACTTGCGTCAGCGCTTTGAAGCGCAAGGCTTTTTCGTCGTCGAAGTCGATGACGGAAACGATAGCGTCGCAATAAGCGAAGCGATTACGCGAGCCAAAGAGCAAGGAGAGAAACCGAGCCTCATTATTTGTAAGACAAAACTCGGCTATGGTTGCGAACTTGAGGATACTCCTAAAATTCACGGTAGTGCTCTAAATGAGCAAGGGCTTGACTACTTGCGTGATAAACTTGGCGTTGAAATGCGTGATTGGAAGTTTAGTAAGTCTACAAAAGCGCTTGTAGACGAGAGCGCAAAGCGTAGAAAAGCGCATTATGCGGAAAACTCTAAAAAATTGAGGAATTTCCTTTCAAATGAACTTTTTGCGCCCGTCAATATTAAAGCAATTCAAACAAAACTATTTGACCAAAACTGGTTTTATGACCTCAGCACGCGCGCCGCAGCTGGGAAAGTTCTCAACTTTTTAAAAGACGACTTGAAAAATCTCATCGGCGGCAGCGCTGACCTTGCGCCATCAACAAAAGCATATTTTGAAAACGAACCGTATTTTAGCGCCGAAACCGATGGACGTAATATCCATTTCGGAATACGCGAACACGCAATGGCGGCAATTTGCAATGGCATCCAATTATATGGTGCATACAAAGCGTTTTGTTCGACATTTTTTGTATTCTCCGACTACCTCAAGCCAAGTTTGCGAATGTCGGCAATTATGGGACTTGACGTGCTGTATATTCTCACTCACGACAGCATCGCCGTTGGCGAGGACGGCATAACGCACCAGCCAATCGAACAACTTGCAGGCTTGCGCGCAATACCAAACACAATAGTGTTTCGCCCGTGCGACACGCGCGAAACGGTTTCGGCTTTTGCTACTTATTTAAACAACACAAACAAGCCAACTATTTTGGTTCTTTCAAGGCAAGATATAAAATGTCAAAATAGTGATGTCGAACTTGCAATGAAAGGCGGATATATTCTTTTAAAAGAACCGCTTGAAAGACTTGATGTTACACTTGTTGCAAGTGGTAGCGAAGTCGCGACTTGCACCGAACTTCGCGATATGCTCTTTAAAAAAGGCTACTCCGCGCGTGTCGTATCAATGCCGTGCGTCGAGATTTTTAAGGAACAAACAAAAAAATATCAAAAGCAAGTGCTATCCCCCGATGCAGTCAAAGTTTTTGTCGAGCTCTCTAACGATGACGTATATAATCAATTTTTGGGCGAGAATGACGAAGTTTTGAACCTATCTACATTTGGTGAAAGCGGCAAGGCTGCCGACGTCATCGACGATATGGGAATGTCCGCGGAAAGATTGTTGCCGCAAATTGTGAAAGCAATCAAAGCACATAGGCGCACAAATGCGTCACTTGCAGATATTCTGCCATAATTTGATTTAAAATGAATTTTTTAATTTTTCAACGCTCCAAAGATTTTTTGGCGCGTTTTTTGATTTTTTGTGTGTTTTAACGGCGAAAAAAAAGTCAAAAATAGTTTGTAAATTAGAAATATTGTGTTATAATCTACTAAAATTGCGTGTTTGGAGGTAGGAATTGAAAGAGTATAATTCAAAAGATATCGTGGTTTTGGAAGGGCTAGAAGCAGTTCGCTTGCGCCCCGGTATGTATATAGGCACAACAAGTTCAAAAGGGCTGCACCACTTGATTTGGGAAATTGTCGACAACTCAATTGACGAAATCGCAAACGGTTTTGGTGACAAGATTGTAGTCAAGATGTATAAGGACGGGTCAATTTCAGTTCAGGACAACGGACGAGGTATACCAGTTGACAAACACCCGCAATTGGGCATTTCGGGCGTCGAAGTGGTTTTCACGCAGTTGCACGCGGGTGGTAAGTTTAATAATGATAACTATAACTTCTCGGGTGGTTTGCACGGTGTCGGCGCGTCAGTTACAAATGCGCTCAGCGAATGGCTTGAGGTTGTTACTTGCAAAAACGGCAAGAAATATAAAATTGTATTCAACTCTGTTCCTAATGAAAAAGGCAAAATACTTGGCGGAACAGTCAAAAGCCCATTGCGTTGCTTGGGGGCTACAAATGGTTCAGGCACATATGTTAGATTCAAGCCCGACGCGAGAATCTTTGAAACAATCAATTTTAGTTTCGACGTAATTGCAAAGCGCCTCAAGGAATATGCCTACCTTAATAAAGGTGCAACAATTGAATTGATTGACGAAAATGTGACTAATGAGGACGGCTCATATTTAAGTAAAACTTATAAATTTGACAACGGTATTAAAGACTTTGTCAATTACCTCAATGAGGGCAAAAACGCATTGTATAATCCACCTATTTACTTTGAAGCGCAATCAGATAAAGTAAAGATTGAATGCGCCCTACAACACACTGATGCATACGTCGAAAACATATTTAGTTATGTAAACAACATTGCAACATCGGAGGGCGGAACGCACGAAACGGGATTTAGAACCGCCCTTACGCGCGTTTTGAATGACGCTGGGCGTGAAGCGGGCTTTTTGAAAGAGAAAGAAGCAAACCTTATGGGTGAAGATTATCGCGAGGGATTGACGGCGGTTTTGTCCATTAAAATGAAGAATGTTCAGTTTGAAGGACAAACAAAAACAAAACTCGGTAACCCTGAAGCAAAAACCGAAGTAGAAAATCTTGTCTACACTCACCTGCTTGCAATAATGGAGAAAGCGGACAACAAAAAAACGCTTGAAGCGGTTATCAATAAAGGGAAGGTAGCAGCACACGCACGAATTGCTAGCAAAAAGGCGAAAGAACTCACGCGCGCAAAGAATAGTCTTGAAGCAACGGCTCTTATTGGCAAACTCTCCTCTTGTAGCGGTAGAAATGCAAAAATTAATGAGTTGTTTATTGTAGAGGGAGATAGTGCGGGCGGAAGTGCAAAGCAAGGGCGAGACCGTTCGTTTCAGGCAATTTTGCCATTACGCGGTAAACCCCTTAATGTTGAGAAGAAACGCCTTGAGCAGGTTTTGCAAAATGAAGAAATACGAATGATTATTACTGCACTAGGCGCGGGCATCGGCGAGGACTTTAATGTCGATGACTTGAAATACGACAAAGTTATCATTCTTTCGGATGCTGACCAAGACGGCGCGCACATTAGAGCAATACTGCTGACGTTCTTCTATAGATATATGAGACAACTTGTAATAGATGGTCACGTGTATATAGGAGTTCCACCACTATACAAGATTGCAAAGAAAAATGAAGTCAAATACGCTTATAGCGATAGCGAACTTAGAGAGATAGCAAATAGTTTTGGGAAGGGCTATGACGTTCAAAGATATAAGGGACTAGGCGAAATGAATCCCGAACAACTGTGGGAGACTACTATGGAGCCGAAGAACCGCACAATGATTAGAGTTACTATAGAGGATGCGGCGGAAGCGGAAAAGATGATTACGACTCTTATGGGAGACGACATAGACTCAAGAAAGCAATATATATCGGAATACGCAAACTTCAACAAGCAACCAGACG
>CALDMJ010000058.1 GCA_937914725.1 uncultured Clostridia bacterium
ACTACGATTTATCAAATCCAAGCAAAAATGGATTGACACAAAGGTATCCGAAATTCAAAGGCAAAACCAAATTCATAATGATTTGTTTCAATATCGAAAGATTTTGATTTGTGGCAAAAAGTATGACATATTGCACGACAAGTGTGCAAAGGACGTTTCACTTAGGAATGGGTATATTGTGATGAAGCCACAAATAAGCGCCAAAAAAGAAGTCAATCGGCTAGAAAAATTTTTAAAAAACTGTTGCATTGAAATAGTGGGGCAACGTCTAAAATACTTTTCAAACATTATGCAATTAGAGCCTAAAGAAATGCGTTTGATAAATGCAAAACATAGGTGGGGTACGTGCGATAGTGAAAGGGTGATTTCCTTTAATTGGCGGCTTGTTATGATGCCGCCCAGCATTATTGATTACGTCGTTGTGCACGAACTTGCACATATAATGGAAATGAATCATTCAAATGCATTTTGGGCTATTGTAGCGGCTGTGCTGCCAAATGTAAAAGAAACGCGCGCAGTATTGAAAAAATCAAATTTTGTTTTGCAATTATTTAGAGAAATTCCCACAACTGAATAGGGCAGGGTAGGGGATGTAGCGGTTTTTCCTATTTTTGAAAAGCGCTTTTATTAAGCGACATTACGCATTGCTACATTATATTTTACTACTTATTTAGTTGCTTTTAAGAGTTGAAAAGAGCTCTCCATATAGTCGTGTTTAATTGAGTAAAGAAGAATAGGTAAACATACAATTTGTTTTATGGAGTCAGTGTATTCCTTAAAAAAATATAACATTTAGATGTTGTCTGGTTTGAACGATTTTATAACTATATTTGAAGGAAAATACGTACAATAAATGTAAAAATTTTGTTGATATTATGATGTTTTTTAGAAAATAGCGTGGGGTAGGTTACATTATTTTATACATACAATATCTATTCGCTAAAGACAACTTTAGCGAATAGATTGAGGCAAAAACCCCGCAAAATGTCTAAATTTAACGTTTTTCTAATTTTTTATATTTATTTTTATTAAATAATTTTAGTTAACATAGTTTTTCTAATTTTAATTTTTTTTTTATGATATGATATGTTGTCGTTCATTAAAATTTATAAAAAATGATTATACAGCATTATTTTTTGTATTATTATATTTTTAGATAATTTTTGATTAGTTTAAA
>CALDMJ010000059.1 GCA_937914725.1 uncultured Clostridia bacterium
GGTCTCAATTTCCTCAATAACTTTTGGCGGGTCGGCACTTGGAAGGTCAACTTTATTGATGACTGGCACGATTTCAAGGTCGTTTTCCAATGCAAGGTACACATTTGCAAGCGTTTGTGCTTCGACACCCTGAGTTGCATCAACGACAAGTATTGCACCCTCACACGCGGCAAGCGAACGCGAAACTTCGTACGTAAAATCAACGTGCCCCGGCGTGTCAATTAAATTCAAAGTATATGTTTGTCCTTTGTAATCATAGTGCATACGCGTCGGAGTAAGCTTGATTGTTATGCCACGCTCGCGCTCTAAATCCATACTATCGAGCAGCTGCGCTTCCATATCGCGCTTTGCGACTGTGTTTGTGAGTTCTAGCATACGGTCGGCAAGTGTTGATTTGCCGTGGTCGATATGCGCAACTATGCAAAAATTCCTTATATATTCTTGTCTATTTTTCATTATTTCTCCAATCTATTTATTATACAATTTTTTGACATTTTCGTCAAGTAAAATCTTTAGTAATTCTTTAGCGCCCACTTTTAAAAGTGGCGATGTTAATTCTCAAAGTAAGTTTCATAGTTCAATATTGGGTGAAATTTACTTTATAAATTAACACAAAAGAATAATTCAATGAAATGAACGCCTTACGCTCACCTTAAAATAAAAAGTAGAACAAGCACTGAATTTTAGCAATTTTATAGATAATATTTGCTAAATTGTAACTATACCCGCCAAAATAAGCAGGAAAACGACAAAAAAGCGCAACTTTCTTGCATAAAACACTAGACAAAAGAATAATTATGTGGTATAATGATGTATAAAATTTAAACGTAACGCTTTATGCGAATTTATATACAAAAGACTTTTGGCTAAACTCTGTGCCAAATCTATGTTCCCCTTTAGCCAAAGTTTTATAGGAGAATTTAATGGATATTCAGTTAGACGAACCATTTATAACAAAAAACTTTATAGCACACAAAGGTCTTTTTGACCACCAGACACCTGAAAACTCTTTGTCCGCTTTCCAAAAAGCGGTTGACAACAACTATATTATCGAATGTGATGTTCGACTTATTTCTGACGGCACAGTTGTCGTTTTTCACGATGAGCAACTATCAAGAATGACAAACCGCGACGGTTATGTCAAAAATTTGACAAAAGAAAGTTTAGTAGATTATAAATTGCTTGATTCGGAAGAATGCATCCCGACGCTTGAACAGGTACTTGAACTTGTCGATGGCAAAGTCGGCATTTTAATTGACCTAAAGGACACTCAAATTAGAGTTGGGCAACTTGAAAAGGCGGTATGTAAACTTATTCGCCACTATAAAGGCGATGTTGCTGTCCAATCGTTCAACCCCCTCTCGCTTGAATGGTTTGCTAAGCACTCGCCAAATGTTTTGCGTGGACAAATTTCAAGTTTCTTCAAGGGTGATGAATATAAAGGCATTTCATTTATTAGAAAGTATTTGTTGAAGCGCTTAAAGTTCAATAAGCGCTCGAAACCTAACTTTATTTCTTACGACATCAACGACTTGCCAAATAGGTTTGTGAAAAAGTACAGCGACTTGCCTTTGATTGGTTGGACTGTCACTTCTCAAGAACAATACCGCAAATCATTTAATGATGTAGACAACATCATTTTTGAGGGCTTTGAACCGAAAATTGTTCCTTCAAAGTTAGAAACGCCAATCAACAATGTTGCTACTCAAAGTCAAGACAATGCAAGTGCAGCAATCGATACACCTACAGTCGCAACTGATGCAATTATAGAAAATGTCGTAAACGAATCGGCGAATAACCAATAGTCAAACTTTTACCCAAGTTAACTATGCAATAAAAAAGCACCTAGCGTGCTTTTTTTGTTGCAACGTGTGTTTTTGTCGCGAATTTGAGCACAAAGACTACAATAAACGAAGAATAGGTAATATTGAAGTATAAATTAGTGCATTTGCTTTGGTGCATAATACATTATGAGCGTTATGCTCCTATGCGAATTACTACTCACCTACACTAATAAGCGCCGATTTGCATAGTCCAACAATTGCGCTAATATGCAACAAAAAAACACAGGACAAACCTGTGTTTTTTGTGCATTCTAACGTTTGCTAAATTGTGGCGCACGTCTTGCTTTGTGAAGACCATATTTCTTTCTTTCTTTCATTCTTGAATCTCTTGTCAAGAAGCCTGCTTTTTTGATTTCAGGCTTAAGTGATTCGTCCGCTTTTACAAGCGCTCTTGCGATACCGTGACGAACTGCACCTGCTTGACCTGAAACACCACCACCGATGACATTGACGAAAATGTCGTACTTATCTTCAGTGTTTGTGAGTGTCAATGGTTGTCGAACAATGT
>CALDMJ010000060.1 GCA_937914725.1 uncultured Clostridia bacterium
TTTTATACCCCCCCCCCCCCCCATTTAGTTAAGTACTTCATAATCTTCTCCTTTCTCATAAGATTTCAATGTTAGTGTACCACAACAACAAAAAAATATCAAATATTTTTGAGACATTTGATATTTTTTCTTAATTTGTATTATTTAATTTTCTAAAATTCACACTCCTCTGCAAGATTGATATATGTGAGAATTGCACACTTATAAGCAATTTCTTAACTTCTACGTTGCAGTTGTCTGCAAGTCGAAACTCAAAATATAATCAATAACAATTATTTTGCGTATTTATCATTATATCGTGCAATTGCTTCGCGGATATATTTCTTTGCGCTTTCGCTGCTTTCGACGCCTGTAATTTCGCAAGACTTGTTTTCAAGTGCTTTATACGATTTGAAGAAGTGCACCATTTCGTCAAAAATGTGCGCTGGAAGTTCACTCATATCGCTGAATTTATTGTAGAACTTATCGCTTTTTGCGACTGCGACAATTTTTTCGTCGTTTTCGCCGCCGTCAATCATTTTGATGACTGCGATTGGCTTGCATTCGACGAGGCTAAGGCTGATGAGCGGTTCACTGCACAACACGAGTACGTCGAGAGGGTCGCCGTCGTCACTCAATGTTTTAGGAATGAAGCCATAGTTCGCTGGATAGACCATTGATGTTGAGAGAACTCTATCAAGCATAATCATTCCTGTTTCTTTGTCAAGTTCATACTTTGCTTTATTGCCTTTTGTGATTTCAATCACTGCTGTAAATTCTTCTTCTTTAACTCTATCACTAGATAAATCGTGCCAAATGTTCATTTTATTCTCCTAAATGCTCCTAATATTATAATGTTGTTTTCAAAATTTCGACAATATTTTGAAGATTCTCAAAGATTTCTCTTTCTTCAGGGTCTTCACTCTTTGAGCCCTGTCCGCTTTCCTCAAGTTCGGCAATTGCTTGTTCGACTTCTTTAATCAATTTATCGCGCTCATTTTTATTGACGTTGTCTTCCATTGCCATTGCGGCGGTTCTTTCAGAAAATTGACGCAACTTCTTGCCGAGTTCGTTTTTCTTCTTTTGCTTGACATCGACTTCACTTGAAAGCAAGATTTTTTCATTGAAGAGGTGCCCGTTAATTTCGGAACCAAAATTCATAACTTCAAGCAAGTATTTGCCGCTAAGACGGAGTGTCGCCAAAAGCGGAACGAGGTCGCCTTTACCTGCAACGATACAAAATGTGTTGATGCTTGGCTCAGTATAGTTGATGTTCAAGGCGTCGACTACCATTCTCAAGTCGAGTTGGCTTTTGTTACGCTTTCTAAAACGCATTGTTGTACAGGTGTCGATACCCATATACGAAATTGTGTCACCCCAGTTGGTGTGCTTTCTTTCATTGTATCCATAAAGTTTTACGTAATCGACGGTGCCTTGCTTTTTCAAGACTTTCAAGATTTCGTGAAAGTTATCGAGCGAAACATCCACGTTGTCGACGTCCACAAGGACTGCTATATGCTTATCTTCCATTATTATTTCTCCTTCATTTCTCTTTTATAATAAAACAAATACTGTTGCGCATACCCTGAGAGGTTGCCAAATTTTTCGCACATCAACTTAGATTTTTGCGGACGCGATTTTCCTTTGAGGTCAAAGTAGTCGTCACACACGCGAGACATCCACACGTCGACTGGAAAGACTTTTTTGCGGCTGAGACCAAACAGCATAATGCAATCAGCAACTTTTTCTCCAACGCCTTTCATTCCCAATAATTCCGCTTTGGCAATTCTGTCGTCACTGTTTTTCAAATTTTCAAGTTTTTCAAAACTCAAATTTGCGATTGTATCGACGAGATATTGCGAACGATAACCACAACCAAACTTTTCAAAGTCACTTTTTGTGACTTCTTTTAGCGCTTGCAGTGTTGGGAATGCAAAATAATTTTCGCACCATTCTCCAAAACTCTCACACAATTGGTTGATTGTGCGTTTAATTCGAGAAATATTGTTGTTCGCGGAAATTATGAAAGAAACAATCATTTCAAGAAGGTCTTGTTTTGCGATTCTAATACCGCTACCGAATGAAATGGCTTTTTCTAGAATTGGCGTTTTCACAAGTTCCGACTTTATTATACCATAATCGGTTGCCAAATCAAAGTATTTTTCATAGTATTTTATATTTTTACTTTCGATTATTGCGCTTTTCTTGTCGTTTTCGTATACTATAGCCTCATATTTTGACGACTTAACTGTAAAATTTGTGATTTTGTCCTCATACCTAAACATTTGTCCACAATCACATATATGTTTTATATTAAAGTCGTTTGGCTCAGGTATTATTATTTTGTTTTCTTCAATTATGTATTCCATTTTTCTTAATTTCCGTTGCCCATTGTTTCATTTCTTTTGCAAATTCAATTGCGTGAGAACCGATATTTGCGCCACCTGAGAGGCGCGCTATTTCATTGAGGCTTTCCTGTTCGTTTTGCAAATTTAGTTGCGTATAGGTTTTGCCTCCTTTTTCAAATTTTTCGATTTTATATAGGTGGTCTGCCATTGCAACAATTTGCGGTAGGTGCGAAATTGTGATGACTTGGCAAGTGGTTGCGATTTTATTTAGTTTTATTGCGATTGTTTGCCCGATGTGTCCGCTGATACCTGCGTCAATTTCGTCATAGACTTGCGTGCCGATGTTGTTTAGTTTTGCTAGGCTACTTTTAAAGGCGAGCATAAAGCGCGAGAGTTCTCCACCGCTGATAATTTTGGAGAGCTCCTTGATAGGTTCGCCCGCGTTTGCTGAAAACATAAATGTCACTTTGTCAAGCCCATTTGCGGCAAGCATTTGCTCATCAAATGATGACTGAATGTCGACAACAAATTGCGACTTTTCCATCCCAAGTTCTTTGAGTTCACGCAAGATATCTTTTTCAAGGACTCTAGCGAATTTATTTCGCGCGGCGGTTAGTTTTCCGCCGATTAATTTTAGCTCGTTTAATTTGCCCGAAAGTTCGGTATTCAATTTTATTATTGTTTGCTCGGCATTAATCAAATTATTAAGTTCGGTTTCAGCATCGTCTTTTGCTTTCAGCACTTCGTCGATTGTTGCGCCGTATTTGCGCTTCAGCATTTTAATAGCGTCAAGGCGTCCGTCGACTTTGGCAAATTCTTCTGCATCAAAGTCGCACGCTTCCGCCTTATTCCCTAAACTCGTTGAGAGGTCGTCGATTTCGGCGTCAAGCGAATATAATCTATCCACAATTTCTTTCATTGTTGGGTCGATATTGACGATTGTACTTATTTTGTTTCGCGCGCTTGACACGGCAAGGCGCGCGCCGTATTCGTCACCGTCGAGCGCTTGGCGCGCAAGGAGATACGCCTCCTTCAACTTTTCGGCGTTTGCCATAATATCTTTTTGCGCTGTCAAACTTTCGTCCTCACCCACTTGCGGAGAAATTGAGTTTATTTCATTTATTTGAAAATTTAGAAAATCAATTTTCTTTGCGCGTTCGCTTTCATCCCCGCCAAGCGCATTGATTTGATTTTTTATTTCGCGGCACTCACTTAATTTTTCGTTGAATTTTTCAATCAAACAAAAAACCTCATCCCCGCCAAATTCGTCGAGCACTTGCAGGTGTCTTTTTTCGTCAAGCAAGTTTGCGTGTTCAAACTGACCATAGACGTCGCAAAGCAAGATTGTCAAACGCTTTAGCATTGAAAGAGTTTGCGGGACGCCGTTCACCTTGATTTCATTTTTGCCGTCGACGCTCATTTTGCGGACAATTATCAAGGTATCTTCTTGTTCGACGTCCATTTCTTTAAGTATACTTGCAAGTTTATCAGTCATTTGGACGTTAAACTCAAGCGTAACTTTGGCAAAGTCTTGCCCGTTTCTTATCAAACTTTTGTCCGCACGCGAGCCAAGCGCGAAGCAAAGTGCGTTGATGATTATACTTTTACCTGCGCCCGTTTCTCCGCTTAAGACGTTTAACCCGCTTTCAAACTCAATATATTGCTCTTGAATTAGCGCGATATTCTCAATTCTTATTGATTTTATCATTTGGTTTCACCCCAAAATTAGAAATTTTGTTTTAATTATTATACCACAATATAAAAAAATAGGCAACTATTTCTAGTTGTCTATTTTCGATTTGCACTATTTCAAATATTTCCCGAGGCGTGTTTTGTAGATTGTAATCTTTTTGCCGTCGCGAAGTTGGTCAATCAACTTTTCTTGTTGGACGTTGTAGTCACTTGTTGTAACTTTTGAGATGAACAAATCGAGCATATTCTTTGTGCTTGAAGATTTCAATTTTGTATTTTCAAGGTCTTGAATTGTTGTTGCGTCGATATTGTCGTTTGCGTTACTTGGAACACCTGTGTACATAATGATGTGCGCACCATATTGAGTGTAGACAAGTCTTGAATATGTGCCGACTTGACCAGTTTTTTGCAAGTCTCTTGAAGCGGTTGCAAATTCTTCGACCATTGAGTCATATTCTTCGTCAAGCGGAATTGCATAGTCATAGTCTCTTGTGAGGAATGAACTTTCGCTCGTATACTTATAGATTAGGTCGGTGAAGGCGTTGATTTTAGCATTTGCGTCAGAGCCATATACTGCGAGCGTTGAATCGACTTCAGCAAGCACGGCTTCCGCTGATTTTACGACTTTAGTGTCGTTGCCTTCGCTATCTCTTGCGGTTGCTGTGAGGGAAGCGCGCAATGTTTCGACATTAGCGTCCTTTTCTTCTTCAGTAATGATGCCTTTTTTCACTTGGTTTTCCCACTCAGTGATTTGGGCTTTTTGCTCGTCGGTGTAGCCGATTAGCAAGTGGCTGACGTAAAACCAACCTTGTGTTGGGTGGTAGTAGACACTTGTAGCGTCCGACTTCATTGCGTCGTTGTAGGCGGAGATGTCGTTGCCGTACAATTCTTTTTGCCCTTTCATTGTTGCTTTATAGGTATCAAGGACTTGCTCTGCAGAAATGGTATATGCTTTTTCAAATGTGTCTTGATATTTTTCGATATATTTATTGTCGACTTGGATGTCATATACTCTTTTAAGTTCTCTTTCAAAAATTGCCCACGAAGAATTATCCTTGAAATTCTTATAACTTTCGTTAGTTTTCAAGTCTTTGACAAATCTTTTCATTTCCTCTTCTTGGAGCCCGTCGCTGTATTCTGTTAATTTTGATTTTACGGAGCCTACTGATGTGAAGCCTTTAGAGTTTTCTTCACCGGCTTGCCAGAAATATGATTTGAACGGGTTTGGATTGACGACGGTGTCGACACGTGAGTCGTCCTCTTTTTCCACTTTAACAAGTTTGCCATTTTTGACGATATAATCGTGTTCAAACTCACTTCTACCTACAAACTCACTTGACTCGCTTGTAGATGTTTCTTCTTCATCTTCGGCTTCAAGCCCCCAATCTGAATAGATTGTGTCTTTATAGGATTCCATTTTTTCATACACATAGTCATAGACGGCAGTCCAGCAGTCGTTGATTTCCGCCGTTGTAAGGGTATTACCCTCGATGCCTTTGAGGTAGTTAACAATCAATTTTCTATTTATTATCATATCAAGCACTTGCTCGGCCGCTTCTTTGGTTGTTGAACCATTTTGCACATACGAACTAGCGTAGTTTGAATAATAAATCAAAAATTCTTCCATTGACACGGTCAATGTATTTTTGTCGTCGAGTTTAACTTCAGCGACGGTTTGGCTCATATATTTTGTTTGGTTCTCGGTCACGAGTGAACAGCCACTAAAGACAGTGAGCGTGAACACGAGGACTGCGACAATTAGGTAGTTTAATTTATTCACAATGTATCTCCATATTAGTTTTTGCGGATACATTTCCGCACAAAGTTTGCTATGATTATATCAAATCTTTTCCAAAAAAGCAAACGATTGGGCTACAATTATTTCGCAATTTTGACATTTTTTATTATATTATCAAGGTTTGTCATCATTTTGTCGTTTTGATTGAATATGATGTGGTAGTATTGCCCAAATTTTTCAGTACGCGTATTTGGGATTGTAAACTTTGGTTCTCTTTCAAGTTCAATGAAATTCTTGCCATTTTGCTTCATTATTATACGGCGGGCGCTATGTGATTTCAGGATATTTTTTGCACAAGCAATTTTTGCAAGGTTAATGGTTGCTTGCGGTACGGCACCGTAGCTAAAGCGTAATTTTTCCATTTGCGTTTCAAACTCTGTTTCGCTTGAAAGTTTTGATATGATGTCAATAATTTCCATTTTTGCGCTTTGCGAATTAATATAATAGTCAGGAATTTCCGCTTGTATGTCGATGTCAATTTTGGTGTCGACGTCGGCTTTTTCTTCTTTACCTTTCAAGGTTGCGATAACTTGTTCGAGGAGTTTACAGTACATATCGTACCCGACTTTTTCAAGGTGTCCGCTTTGTTTTTCGCCGAGAACTGTTCCTGCGCCGCGCAATTCTAGGTCGCGCATTGCTATTTTGAAGCCACTGCCAAGTTCGGTGTATTCTTGCATTGCTTGCAGGCGCTTTTGTCCTTCTTCGCTGAGTGCTTTGAATGCACCGAATGTAAAGTATGCGTACGCTTGAGCGCTTGAACGTCCGACTCTGCCGCGCAACTGATAGAGTTGGCTCAAACCGAATTTATCGGCATCCACGACAATCATTGTGTTGGCATTAGGTAGGTCAATGCCGTTTTCAATCAAGGTTGTTGCGACTAGAATGTCTATTTTGCAGTCAAAAACATCTTTCATCGTGTTTTCTAGTTGTTCCTTTTTCATTTGTCCGTGCGCGTAACTAATGCGCGCTTGCGGCAAGAGTTCGCGCAAATTGTGGACGTAATCTTCAAGTCCTTCAACACGATTTTTGACAATCAAAACTTGTCCGCCGCGCGCAAGTTCGCGGTTGACTGCCGTTAGCACGACGGCGTTTGAATATTCGCAAATGGTTGTTTGGACGGCTTTACGCATTTGCGGTGCGGTTGCGATTGTTGAAATGTCTCGAATGCCGACGAGTGACATATGCAGGGTGCGCGGGATTGGAGTGGCGGACATTGAAAGGACGTCTATATTATGTTTCAGTTTCTTGATTCTTTCCTTATCTTTGACGCCAAGTTTTTGCTCCTCATCACAAATGAGAAGTCCTAGATTTTTATATGCAATTTTTTCATTTAAAAC
>CALDMJ010000061.1 GCA_937914725.1 uncultured Clostridia bacterium
GAACAACAATGAACCAATAATGCCTAAAACTTTCAAATGTTTTGGATACTTATTGTTGTTGTTTTTATTGTTATCATTTTTATTCTTTTGCGCTTCGTTGTACTCCTCACGCTCGCGCAAATCTTTCAAATCAGACATCTTCCTCTCCTATTTTTTACCACTGTTTCAACAATGTTTGCTTTCCTACAGTCAAACGGCGAATTGAAACGCCATATTATAGAACTGAAGTTCAACCCTCTAATTTATTATTCCACATACTACTTTATTACAGCAATGACATAATTAGTCCCATTAAATCGCATAGTGCCCGACGTCATAAATCAATGCCTTATTGTTTGATTTGACGGTCATTTTTGTCGGGTTGCTTTCGTCCTCAAACTCAGCGCCGACGTAAACTGCCTCAGCGGTTTTGTTGTATTTTTCTTCCGTAGTAGCCTTTGCTTTAGTCGAAATAAAGTTTACAACCTTGACATCTGCGTTCTTTGCCTCCCAGTTGAGCCAGAACCCAGTACAATAGCCGCCCGTAACAGCGGTTTTGACGACTTGCGGAACAACTACTTCAACGTTCCCGCGCGAACTTTCGACGCTATTGTCACCCGTAACATTCAAAAAGTGAGCAATGATTTTGCCTGAGCCGCCCGACTTCAATGTTGCTTGCCCGCGAACATTTTTGACCGTAATTGTTCCGTCACCATTATCGACGCCCGTCGAAACAATGAGTGTTTTGCTCTTCAAATTTTCAATTGCAACCTCAATGTCGTCATCCGCAACACCCTCAATTTTAGTGCCGTCTGCCATAAATTCGATGTTGACTGCCCCGTATGTTGTTTCAACCTTTGCTTGACAAAGGGCGTTACCAAGTTTGATTGCGCCGCGCTTAGATGTAATTTCAACCAATTTTGCAAAGCAGTTTGTGATAGTTACGTTGCCCGATTTTGTGTCAATGCGCAAATCTGTGCTGCTTGATTCTCTACCAACGAGCCCGACTTGCCCGATTGTGACTTTGCCCGAATCATTTTGAATAATTGTTATACCCTCAATTTTGTTAATAATGATATCGCACGCGTTGTTATTGTCGACAACATTATGCCCAAGTGACGTAAAACTACCAGTTATTGTGCCCGCTCTAAACAAGCCATAGTCGCTTGTCAAGTGTACGTCCGCGTCAACATTTCCAAACTGCACGTCCGCATTGACTGCGTCAACTTGAACCTTCGTGTTGGTTAGTGGATTATTCCTTTCAATATCTCCAAACTTGAATTTACCTTTTTTGCAATTGAGTCGAACATCACACGCAAGCGCGCGGTCGATTGTCAAATTGCTCGAATCTGCGTCAATTGCTAAAGACTTTAAAATATTGACGTGCTTTATATCAAGTGTGTTCGCCTTATCCTTGATCGCCAAATTATTGACGTTCAAAGTTGGGTCGCCCGTCTTATCAAGTTCCGCAAAAAAGCCTTGCTCAAACTTGACGCTGCCTCTGCCGCTCTCAATGCGCAAATCGTTGAGCGTTCCGCCCGCAAGATTGTCGGCAATCCAAACTGTCATATGCGCGTTGCGGTTCATATAAAAGCCATTTGGTTCGTGCGCAGTGAAAGTGACGACATTTTTTTCGTCACTTTCGCCCGTCAAAAGCTTTTTCTTTGCCTCGACTGTGAACCACGGACCGTTTGAGTTTTTGCTCACAAACCCAGTGAGTGACTTCGTGAACTCAACTCTAAACGACTGTGCCGCGCCCTCGACGCCCTTGAAAACCTTGATGTCGATATTGTAATTGCTTGCGACAATTTCAATCGCATCAATATCGTCGGTTATTCCCTTGTCAATATAAACAATTCCGTTTTTGTTGCTCTGCTGCTCAGCGCTTGAAACCACTTCATAAATTGTGCCTTTGTCATTGCCGTGATAGAACTTGTACCCGAAGATTGACACCCCAGGGAAAAAGTACATTATGCCAACCAAAATGACGCCCACGCCAATAATCAAACCGATGAAAATGAGTGTGTACGTAAGTATTCCCTTTATTACTGACATTTCTTCCTCCATATTCGGCGCATTTATGCCGCATTTAGCGTAACGCTTGCCGCAAATCTAAGCCGTGCAAAATATTTGCAAAACTATTGTTTTATATCAAATATTCTACATTTTTTTATCCTAATTTGACTACAGAACGTCGTGCAAAACGCTATTTAAACACGCCTTTGCCTATTTTCACTATTAGTATATATCATTTTGAAAGAAAAATCAAGATTTTTGACTCAAAAAACATCCCCGTTCCAAATTTATTGCGAGTGATATTTTTCAAAATAAATTTCGCAATGGAATATAAGATTGAATTTATTTTGGAATTAACATACATATTTTAAGAATATTAAAATAACAATTCAATGATTTTCTATAAAAAAATTCGAGAAACCCGAATTTTTTTTCACAACATCACCTATTATTAATAAATTACACCATTATGCTAGAATTGATATTAGGAGTTGCTATCTTATATGATATTGTCGCGTCCGCAAATGTAGTCAAAGTGACATTTCGCCCGCTTGCCGTCCCGTTGGTTAGTGACTCAAATGTTATATTTCCAAAGTAACCAAAAACAAAGCAAACCTTATATGGCGTTGCGGCATAATCTTCCACATACTCAAGTTGTATAGTTTCTTGTGACTTCGTTGGCATAAACTGCATATATAATTTGTCACCCTTATATATGTATATCATATATTGCTGC
>CALDMJ010000062.1 GCA_937914725.1 uncultured Clostridia bacterium
TCGTATCCGCAAAAAGGAACTTCACCACGGCAAACGTAAATCTGCCGCATACAGAAATGCAAACAATTAGTTTTGAGTGCGGATAAAAACTAAACAACATTTGCCTAAAAATTTTATAGAGTTTGTGTATCTTATATCATAAATAAAAAATATCAAATGACTACAATTCATTTGATATTTTTTTGTATTTGTGTTATAATAAACGTGGAATAGGGGGAAATAACCCCTGAAAATAAGGAGAATTTATTATGATTTTTAGAACAAAAGTGCTAGGGGGGGGGGGTATAAAGTTGTCAAAAATGACAGCATAACCTCTCAAAACGATAAGGAATGCTGTCAAAATTTGCAACATAACTGCACGTTTTTGCGAAATGGTAAAAACACTGCAAATGTTCATAATGATAATTATTCTGAAAAAATAGGTGCAAAAAAATTAAATTCTCAAGCGCCTGTACATTTAAGAAAATACTATAAAACTAAACAAACCTTTAATTTTTTTGCCGCACTTTTGACCATGTGGCTTTTTGTGTTTGTTATTATCTTCCCTCATTTACAGAATTTGTGCTTAAACAATGTCGTTGCTTCGCCAGGGACATATTATTTTCGTGTCGCAATAATATTGAAAGATAGCCTTGAGAATCCACCAACTGGATGGAGTGTTTTTGATGGACATCCAGAGTCGACTTACAGTGACGGACAAAAACTGTCAACGGGCGGAAATGTAATTTATTGTGAATTGGGAAGTTTGTCGAAGTCTGAGACTTTTTCAAATTTAACTTGCTCATTGCCGATTAAAGAACTGAATGGCGTATATTATTTAGAACGATTAAAAGATGGAACAAATTATAGTTTGGTCGATGATCAAAATCCAACTTATGTTATCGACGATAGGTCTACATCTGATGTCTTTTATATGTGGGAACCATCTCTGGCATTTGTTCAATATGAGTATTGGGTTTTTACTGCTGTTTATGAAGCGCCAAAACCTGAAAAAATGTCATTATCAATGACGTGTGATAATTATGACAAACAATCATATTTAATTTTTGTATATCAAGGTGATGATTTTTTGATGCAAATCACACCTGCGTCTAGCAGTCAAACGCTTGAATTTTCGGAGCTAACCGATTTTGATAACAACAAATTGAAAATTTGTTTTGTGTTTGGATATTATGGCAATATTACTTTTGATAGTTTAACAAATGCAACACCCAACGGGCGCAATGTACAGATTGACACATTTGCTAATGCGTCATTCCATTATAAAATTGCAACTCCAAACATAAATTCTAGTGTAATGATATGAAATTATTAATGGTTAATCATTTTAAAAGGTTGTTTTTTATTAAAGACAATCTTTTTTTAGTGTTTTTTTGCATTACGATCTTGTTTAAGCTCCAAAATAAGTTTTACCTCAAATTGCTTATAAAAGTTACTTTGAGAATTAACACAAAAAATCTATAGTTACATAATCAATTGAAAACCTTGTATTTTTTTTGAAAATATGCTAAAATGTATCCACTATAAATGTGAGGCGCTATGAAAAGAGAGAAAAGGTTGTACAACAAAAATAAGGCAAAACGCGAAATGCTGAAAATGTTTCTCATTTTGCTTGTGTTTGTTCCATTCCCATAATCAAATGTAATTGTGTAAT
>CALDMJ010000063.1 GCA_937914725.1 uncultured Clostridia bacterium
GCATTTACCCTTGACAATGCCGAGTTTGCGTTCACGCTTCCTATGAGAAAGACAGTTTTGTTATATCAAATTATTTTTGTGTGCGTAACATACTCACAGGGTACAAAACCAAGTATTTTTGGATATTCACCTAGACTCAGCCGTACTTTTTCCAGACCTTTTCCGTACTTTGCACTACAAATAGCGTAAATGCAAGAGAGTGAGAATGCAAGGACGCCAATGTGCGTGAATTGGACAAATTTGAAACGATAACGGAACATAATTTGAACACGATTTTAATGATGAAAATATGATTACGGAACAATGGCGCAACGCTTACGCGACAAAAAAAGAACGAAAACGGCAAACGACTTTTTGCAATGTACAAAACACCAAGGATTTCCGCAAGAAAAAGCGACGGCAACGGTAAGGCGGATAAGCGAGGATTTCGCCAAGCGGGTTAGCGCGAAACCTCGCTCCGCTCCGTGCCGCCTTTTGCGGAATTGGGTTTGTTTTTATGCAAAGACGTGCCGTAGTCTTGCGCGCGCGTACGCGTGCGCACTTGTATCAAAGACTACGGCACGTCTAATCGCCCAAAACTATCTTTTTTGGATCTTTAATTCATTTATATTGCCAAGCAAAGTTGTAAAAATCGTTTGTGGAATGGCAATTAATCCACTTAGCTATACATTTTATTGACTAAAATTAAGGTGCTTGATATAATATGAGCATTAGAATTATTTAGTATGAATTCACTTCATTTTCATGGCTGCTTGGCAATGAGTCTATACCGTTACTTCTTATCACTATTAGTGATTCGAATATTTGTAGCCTGCAATATGTTCTTGAAGTGTAAAGGGGAACAATTGACAAATCTCGACCTCAAATTTGAGAATTGGAAAAATAAGTTGCTAGATTTAGGCAAAAGAAATAGATTAATTAATTATAAAGACACTCAGCGTTCTAGTGTCCAAATGATTTATCCTGCTTGTTCGGAACTATATAAAATGTTCGTTGAAGATGGGAGCCCTCTTGCTTTTCATTTTTCAAAAGATGAAGATAATAAC
>CALDMJ010000064.1 GCA_937914725.1 uncultured Clostridia bacterium
TTGTGACGGCGCTTGCTAATTCGCCGAAAATTTTGGTTATGGACGAGGCAACAACAGGGCTTGACCCGCTTATGCAGCAGAAATTCTTTGAAATCATTGAGGTGGAACGCAAACGCGGCGTGGCGATTTTGCTTTCGTCGCATAACTTGAACGAAATTCAGCGCTGTTGTGATAGGGTTGGCATCATCAAAAACGGCGTTTTGGTCGCAGTCAAGGAAATTGGGGAGTTTAAGAATAAACTAATGAAACATATTGTTTTGGAACTCTCTAACTCAGCGTCAAAGCCATACATCGACGGTGTGGAAAATTTGAAACTTGACGGCAACAGGTGCGAATTTGACTATCACGGCGATATGAAAACGCTAAACGACTACATCGCGCAAGCAAATGTTGTCAATGTTTCGATTACGGACGTCGATTTAAATGATGAATTTATGCGCTGGTACTGAGGTGAATTGTGGAAAAAACAAAAATGAGAAAGGCATATAGCAGCCTTTACAAAAACGAATTGCGCCTGCAAGTCAAGCCGATTTACTGGTGGTTTGGCGTGCTGGCGGTGCTGATTTTTATCAGCCTTATGATATATCCCGTCGTCGACTCAATTATGGGGTCGTTGACTGCGGAGGAGCGCGCCGAACTTGAGAGTATGGGTGCAGTTTTTGATTATAGTTCGGTTACTGCGTACTTTTTGACTGAGTGCGTGCAAACACACATTGTTGGCGGAATGCTCTTTGCGTGTTGCTTTGCAAGTCTTGCGCTCGCGCGAGACTTCAAGCGCGGCACGTACGAACTCTTGTACACAAACGCGCTTTCGCGCCGTCAAGTGCTGCTGACAAAATTTTCAGCGCTCGTGTCCGCCATTTTAATGTTAAATGTTTTCCTTTTATTTGTCGAACTCGTGGGTATGTGCATAATCGACTTTAAGGGTATAGATATTGTCGCAATCTTGTCATTTGCCTTGTTTGGAATAATTGTTCAACTAATTGTCGCAAGTATTGTTTTTGGCATAATAATTTGCAAACCGCAAAAATTGGGGCTTGGCGTTGCAATCGGGCTTCCGCTTGTGTTGTACTTTGTTTCGGCAATCGCTGCAAGCGTGGCAAGCAGCGCAAAATGGGTGGAGAATTTGTCGCCGCTCACAATTTTCAATGGGATGAAAGTAGGTGCGCCATTTGATATAAACTACCTCGTGCTTGGCATTTTTGCTTTGCTCGCGGTGATTGTTATCGTCTTGGGGTTTAGACGTAATCAAAAAATTGATTATTAATTCATTATTAGGTGATTATTTATGAAATGTCCTAGATGTGGCAATAAAATTGAAACGGGCGAAAAACATTGTCCATATTGTAAACTGAAAACACAAGTTATTGTGACCGCGCGTAATGCGGACGCAAAAATCGCGCTTAAAAAGAGGCAGCGCGACAAGGTTTTTTTGTCGACATATCGCCCTGACGATGTAAACAAAACAAAACTGCTGTTACTAGCAATATTTACAGGCTTTGTCGGCGGGCACTGCTACTACGTCGGGCGAATGGGGCGTGGGTTTACGATTTTGGCGATGTTTATAATCGGGCTAACCTTTGCAAGCCTGCCCGAAACGTGGGCACTGCACCAGTACGTGAGCGGAATGGTTGCAGGCACGTTTGGGTTTGTGGGCATTATGATGTGGTGGCTCGACATTTTGAGCATTGTGTGCAACCGCTTCAAAATCCCCATTGTCATCGACCCATAAAAGCGAATTCTTTGTAGGGACAGTAACCACAGCAGTGCGCTTTCGCACCGAGAACTGTATTATATAGAAAGTGGTTACGGTTGCCGTCCTCAAAAGTTTGTGACGCGTAGGGACAGTAACCACAGCAGTGCGCTATCGCACCGAGAACTGTATTATATAGAAAGTGGTTACGGTTGCCGTCCTCAAAAGTCTGTGACGCGTAGGGACAGTAACCACAGCAGTGCGCTATCGCACCGAGAAAGTGCGAATTTACATCGTCCACGAAAATAAATTGCTTGTAGGGAAAGTACCTGCAGCGGCGACCTATGTCGCAGGAGAGAATTATGGGGAATATAAAAGTTTTTGAAGACAAAAAAATTAGAACACAGTGGGATGCCGAAAACGAAGATTGGTACTTTTCGGTCGTCGATATCGTCGGGGTTTTGACTGAGAGTCCAAACCCTAGAAAATATTGGAGCGTGCTCAAAACTAGGCTCAAGGCGGAGGGTAGTGAGTTGACTACAAACTGTAGTCAACTGAAATTGCAGTCGGCTGACGGAAAGTATTATATGCAAGACGTCCTTAACACAAAAGGCGTGTTGCGACTCATCCAGTCAATACCAAGTCCAAAAGCGGAGCCGTTCAAGATGTGGCTTGCGCAAGTGGGGAGCGATAGGCTCGACGAAATCGCCGACCCACAAAAGGCAATGGATAGAGCGATTGCGACCTATAGAGAAAAGGGCTATCCCGAAGAATGGATAAGTCAAAGAATGATGACTATTCAAACACGCAAAGACTTGACTGCGGAATGGCAAAACAAAGGCATAACACAAGAGAAAGAATACGCGATTCTCACAAACGAAATGACAAAAGCGTGGAGCGGCTTGACTATTGCTGAATATAAGAATTTGAAAGGGCTAAAAAAGGAAAATTTGCGCGACAATATGACAAATATCGAATTAGTCCTCAATATGCTTGCAGAGGTTACAACAACCGCGTTATCAAAACAAGAAAACCCTCAAACATTTGAAGAAAACCAAAAAATTGCGCGTCGCGGCGGCAAGTTTGCGGGCGATACGCGCGAAAGATATGAACAGGAACTCGGGCAAAAAGTCGTCAGCCCCGTGAACGCAAACAACAAAAAATTGCTTGAAGTCAAGAAAACAAATAACGACGAAGATAAATAATGATGCCATTTAAAGATTTTTTATAAAAATATCAAATGTAGTTTAAAACATTTGATATTTTTTTGTCTTTGTGGTAAACTAAAAACGAATAATTTATAAGTGAGGTACGAAAAATGATTAAGCGCTTAACTAAATGGGGGGGGGGGGGCGTTTAAAAATTGCCCAAAAAAATGGGAAAAACTTGTAGAAAAAT
>CALDMJ010000065.1 GCA_937914725.1 uncultured Clostridia bacterium
AATGAATGGAATCAATGTATGTCTTGGGACGGATGGCGCAGCTTCAAATAATTCAATCAATATGTTTAGAGAATTATACCTAGCATCGGTTTTACAAAAGGGTAATTATAGCGACCCAAGTGTCGTGCCTGCGCCTCAAGCACTCAAAATGGCAACAATAAATGGCGCAAAGGCAGTTGGGCTCAAAGATGTTGGGCTTATTAAGGAAGGGTACAAGGCAGACCTTGTAAGAATAGATGCAAAAGCAATTAATATGCAGCCACTGAACAATGCAATTTCAAATGTCGTTTATTGTTGCCAGCCGCAAAATGTGAAAATGACAATGGTAGACGGCGAAGTTTTGTATGCGAATGGCAAGTTCACAAATGGAATTAATATCGAAGAAACCATTAAAAAATGTAATGAATCATTGCAAAAGTTAAAGAAAAAAGCAGGAAAATAACCAAAAATATGCATTAATATGGGCAATTTGCTTGCCAAATGCGGTTTATTTTGGTAAACTATGATAGTTTTTAAATGAGGTGAAAAATGCAAATAGAAATTTTATCAAAAAATTATAATGTTAGTGAAAAACTAAAAACAATAATCACAAAGAAAATTGAAAAATTAGATAGATACTTTAATGATGATGCCCGCGCACAGGTCTATTGTAAATTTGAAAATGGTTTTTACAAAATGGAAATTTCCATCAAAGATAAAAATACATTCTTTAGAAGTGAAGTCGCAAGCGACAATATGTATGTCAATATTGATACGGCGCTTTCAAAAATTGAAAGACAAGTCTATAAAAACAAAGATAAGATGAAAGATAGATTCAAGGCTGCATCTTTTGAGAGTACTGAGTTTGAATTTTTGGCCGACGAACCAAAGGTTGTCGAGAGCAAAGTTTCGAGAGTTAAAAAGTTTGAACTTGACCCAACGACTGTTGAAGATGCAATCAGTAGTCTTGAACTCACTGATCACGATTTCTATGTATTCTTGAATGCTGAAACTGGGAAGGTAAACGTTGTTTACCGTAGACACGATAATGATTACGGGCATATTGAGCTTGATTACTAATTGCAAATTTGGAGGTTGAAATGGCGGACTATAATGAAATCTTTGACATTCTCTTCAAGGAGCGTCAAGATTTGTTTGCTAAACTAAAGGAAAAAAAGAATTTGCAACAACAGGAGTACGAGGAGATAAAAGCATTTAGTGAAAAAACTAAAGAGCGTTATAATCAGTATTATGAGTCTTTGAACAATGAAATTGCAGGCATTAGCTCCAATATGGCAAAGTATCAGGATACGCTATTTGTTGGCGGGTTAATTGATATACAAAAATTCGCTAATGATATTTGCACATTGATGTCGCAAAAAACGAGTTATGAGTGGGAAATTTTAGCAATCGCTTTTACCTACAAGAAAAGAAAGAAAGGCGTTTTTGGGCTTCAATTAATTAATACTGATGCAAACATCATAGCAGTTGCAAAGAAAGATATTTTTTCTGAGGATTTGACGAAAGCGATTTTCGGGCAAAAAGATTGGCTCAACAACAATCAAGCAATGATGGCATTTTTGGAACACGTAAAGCGTGGTGATGTCGTATTGCTACATATTGTAGAAAAAGAGAATGACAAAGAAAAAATGCTCAATTTGTTTGAAAGTGGCTTCAATGGGGATTTTGATAGATATTTGTTGCGTTTTGATTTAAATTACAATGACAAAAACCCAACAAACAAGTATCCATTTTTGCAGGAATACTTAGATAAGTATGTTTTAAGCAAATTGACAAGTGGCAAATAGGATGACAATAAAAGAAAAAGGCACATTTAGTTGTGCCTTTGTGCTCGATTATAGTTTTTGGACTTGTTTTTTGAGTTCTTGCTTACCTTTTTGTACTGCTTTTTGTACAGGCTCGCAAGTTTGTGCAAGAAATGCACCAAAAACTATACCAACCATCATTCCAAAAATTAAACTTTCTTTCATTCTGCCTCCTAGATTTGAAGCGCTTTGCTTCAGTATAGTATTTGTAGTTTTTATTATTTTATTAGAGAAATTAAAGGAAATTTTATGAAAAAAAATATAGTAATCAACTTATTTGGCGCCCCGGGTTCAGGAAAATCTACCGCTATGGCTTACGTTTTTGCAAATCTTAAAATGCGTGGAATTAATTGCGAAATGGCACCTGAATTTGCGAAAGAACTTTTTTTCGAACAAAATATGACTGCATTTGGTAATCAAGTTTACATTCTTGGCAATCAGTTTTATAGAATTAGCCGACTACTCGACAAGGTCGATGTGATCGTCACTGATTCGCCAGTGTTTGTCAGTGTGTATTATAACGAACTAAACTGTGCAAAAGAAGAGTTTAATCAATTTGTTGCTGCAGCAACAAAAGGTTTTAACAATAAAAATTACTATCTCAAACGTGTTGTCGAATATGACCCCAATGGGCGTTATCAAACAAGGGAAGAAGCCGACGAAGTAGGCGATACGTTGCTTTCACTGTTTGATAAATATGGTGTCGAGTTTGAATATGCTGACTCCTTGCCCGAAACTCTCGACGGCATTGTGGACGATATTGTGAAAATGGTTAATGAAAAATAAATTTGTAAGGTTTATACAAATATATTGCATAAATGCAAAGATTTGACCAATAATAATAGTATTCAAGGCATTTTTTGACTAAAATGTTTTGATTTTTTGCTAAAATGTGGTATAATTAACATAGTGGCAGGCAAAAAATGAAAAAAATGGGCGTAGATTTAGGACAAGTTCGTATAGGAATAGCACTTTCTGATGCATTGAATATTTTTGCTTATGCGCTTGAAACATACAAGCGAAAGAGCTTGAATGAGGATTTGGAGTATTTGGCAAAAATCGCGAATGAAAATGAAGTAGACACGATAGTTTTCGGATTGCCGTTGAATATGGACGGTACGCAGGGCGAAAAGTGTCAAGAGACATACGAGTTTGTTGAAAATTTAAAAAAATACTGTAATCAAAAAATAGTATTTCAAGATGAAAGATTGACTACTGTCAGCGCTGAAAAGATGCTGATTGATGCCAATGTTTCGCGCCAAGGGAGAAAGCAAGTCATCGACAAAATTGCAGCCACATTTATTCTGCAAAGTTATTTGGACAAAAAAAGTTTATAGGAGTTTATTATGGAAAAAAATGCGATTGAAAGATTATTGGACGAAAACGACCTTGGTACAATAGTTCTTTTTGACGAAAATGACAAGGAAGTTGAGTTTGAGCAAATTGCGATTATCCCTTACGAAGATGAGGTTTATGCAATTTTGAAACCCGTAAAAGAAATGGAAGGAGTTGCCGAAGACGAAGCAATCGTATTCCTTTTGGATGCTGATGACGACTCAGATGACGTTTTGTCAGTTGTTGAAGACGATGCTATTATTGATGCTGTATTCGACGCTTATTATAAATTGTTGGACGAAGATGGAAATAATGAATAATTCGCTTGACAAAAGCATAATTATGTGATATAATCAAAGTGTTATGATGTGAAATGAGAGTGGCTTGTGCCACTCTCAATTTTGTAAAGGAGAACTGATGTCAAAAAATGTTGAAATGATTGAGCAAGCAATTGCGCCAATTGTGAAAACGTGTGGCTGTAATTTGCTTGAAGTCGAATATGGCAAAACTCCCGACGGAATGACACTTACAGTGTTCATTACGAAAGAAGGAGGCGTGACAATTGAGGATTGCGAAAGAGTACATACGGCAATTGACTCAAAAATTGATGAGATTGACATTTCCAATGGTGAGCCCTTTAACTTAAGTGTTTCATCTTTTGGACTGTCAAGACAACTTAAAACTACGAAAGAATTTCAGTATAGAATGAATGAAATGTTGGAGGTCAAATTGTTTGCACCTTTAAACGGCAAAAAAGAATTTGAAGGAACTCTTGTTGCTGTCGACGAAGGCAACATTTCACTCCAAATGCGTAATGAGAAATTGACTATTCCGCGCACATCTATTGCTAGCGCAAAATTAAAGTTGAATTTTTAGGAGATAAAAAATGATTAGTAAAGACTTTTTTAATGCTTTGAACGACCTTGAAGAACAAAAGAATATTAATAAGGAAGAGTTTATAAAAATTTTGGAAGCGGCTTTGACTTCTGCTTATAAAAAGAATTTTGGCGAAGCAAAATCAGCGTTTGTCAAATTGATTCCTGAGAAAAACACAATCAAAATTTATGCTTATAAAACGATTGTGGAGGAGGTTGTGGACCCAGAAAAAGAAATTTCATTAGAAGATGCCAAAAAGATTAAAAACTCTTATAAACTTGGCGATCTTGTAACCGATGAAGTTGTCCCGAAAGAGGATTTTGGAAGAATTGCGGCGCAAACTGCTAAGCATATCATAATGCAGAGGATTCACGAAGCGGAAAAAGAAAAGCTGATTCAAGAAATCAATGGAAAAGAAAACGAAATTGTAACAGGATACATTAACCGTAAAGATGAAAAAAATGTTTATGTAGAAATTGGCGGAACAAACATTTATGCTGTTTTGAGCAATTACGACCAAATTGCGGGGGAAAAGTACAATATTGGTGACAAAATTAAAGTTTTTGTAAAACAAATCAAGGATACGCCATTTGGACCACAAATTTGCGTGTCACGCAAAGCCCCAGGATATGTAAGACGTTTGCTTGAAATCGAAGTACCTGAAATTGAAAACGGCGAAGTAGAAATAAAAAGCATTTCAAGAGAAG
>CALDMJ010000066.1 GCA_937914725.1 uncultured Clostridia bacterium
GTTCAAAACTGCTATGTAGTTGATGGCTCAAATAGTGTGCTTTACCAAAACAACGCCCTAAAAACTGAAGTTTATAAAAACTTCAACTTTGACAGTGTTTGGGGAATGACACCAACCGAACTTAATACATCAACAAACAAGTATAGTTATCCTTTGCTAAAATCGGGCGAGTATAACTATCCAAAACTTCGCAATTTGAGAAGTAGTAAAGAACTTGTTGCCGTCGAAGGGGGCTATTTTGTAAACCAATATTTCAATGTCAATAGTTATACATCTCAAACACCGACACTATACATTGAGTCACAATATCAATTTGAGATATTCATCAACTACTTCCTTGGAGAATTAGTTGCTCAAGACATCTACAATCCTCTTGCATCGGGAGAACCTAGATGCGACGAAAAATTACTCTCATCAGTAAAAGCGAATGCTCAGTACACAAATAGTGGCGTAACATTCAAATTATACAAGTCGGCACTAAGTAATATGAGCGCTTCTAATAAACCTAGTGTTTATAAAGATTCACAATCATATAGTGACTGGGTTGCAATGCCAGAAATTAGGAACAAAAATATTGACTTTAGTGGCATCACTATAAGTATCTCTAATTTCAATGACAAATACATCGCAAACAACACCCAAGGTTGGACTACATCAGGCTTCATTTCAAGCTTTGACGGTGACAATTTAAATAGTAAAGGCGAAATGGAACACTCTAATTATGCAATTAGCAATTTGAATTTAACCTTCAAGAGTGCTACTGGTGGTCTATACTTTGGTGGGATTGTTGGATATTTAGGCAATGCAAACATCAAAAATTGTAAAGTGTCCTACACTGGCACGGCGCAAATCAAGTATGTTGGCGCATATGGAGCTAGTACCTATGGTGGCGCAATCGCTGGTTTTATAAAAGAAAAAACCGACGGCGACAACACCTACGGCGAAATCTCGGGTTGCTCACATACTGGCTTTAGTGAATCTACCTTTGATGGCTACAATACAATCAACTTGTAATGTAGTTTGAAAGTGTAAATTCAATAAAGGTGGCTTTACCACAAAAAAAACACACAGTTGAAAATGAATGCCCCCCGCGAGGGTCACTTCAAAAAACAACTGTGTGTTTTTTTGTATGTAAACAAATTTGTAAGTAAAACGAATATGTAGGCAAAGCAAATAGTATGTAAATAAATTTCAAGCAGCCCGATAGGGAAATTTCCCAGAAGATAAAAAATGCGCAGACATCAGGCCGCGCATTTCAAAGTATGTTATCTTGTCATTTCATCATCGTTTTTTGCTTTATGTTCAATTTTTCTTGCTTTAATCTCTTTTTCTTGACTATGCTCTTCAACACGTTGTTGTTGCTGAGGTTTTGCTGCTTCGCACAATTCAGCGAGAGGGTAAAACTCTTTCACATCATTAATGCCCATTTCATTAACAGCTTTTTTCAAACGAATGACGTCATTGATGTCAAGTTCTTCAGCAAGAACTTTGCAAGTTATTCTACGCAATGTCTTCAAATCTTGCAATTTGATGACAGTCTTTGCGCCAGCGTAAACTGCAACCCCAAGCCCAGCGGCAATCATAACGGCTTCTGTGTTAGGGGCATATTCGTGCAATCTTGTAATATTATAATCAAATATAGGTTTAATATCTTCAACAGCGGTAGGGAAATATGGGCGATACCCTTCTCTAATCATTTGTATTGGGGTTAAGACAATACCAGCAATTGCGGCATACTTACCAGCTTTTTGAATGTAGCGCAAGTTTGTGCGTTTTTTGTCACTCTTAATCATTGCCTTGACATTCTTGTTTACTTTCTTAAAATATTTTTTGTCATCTTTGTCCGCATAGAATTTTACTTTTAATTCTTTATAAAGTTGTTTAATTTGTGCGTCATCAAGTTTGCTAAGGTTTTGCGGGTCCGCCATAACAGCGCAAAACTCTCTTTGTTCCGCATCCAATTTTTTTGTGTCGATTTCAAAAGAATCATTTTCTTTGTTTTCATTGCCGCCGCCGATTTCATCTTTAGCAACAGGTTTGTTTTCATCCATCTGGTCAACGATTGCGTTTGCCATATCATATAGGAATTTTGCATCGTATTCGTAGATTTCATTTGTGTCAGTCATAATCTTTTACTCCTTTATAAGATTTATGATTTGATTATAACTCAAAAACGCCGTTTTGTCAATACTTTACGGCGTTTTTTATTAGGCATTTTTTATTCGCGAATGCCCAATTGATTTATTTCATTTGTGCCAAAAATTGTAAAGTAGGCAAAACAATTATCTCTCAAGAGTTCAAGTTGATGCCCAAGATTGTTTGCGCGCGGCATAATTGCGATGTCATAGTCCTTTTTGAGCGAGTCGGCATAGCGCTTTACGTCGACAAAATCGTCATCTTTTGCATAAATTACCGCCGCCTTTGGAACAGCGTTCAAACAAAAATCGTTTTCATTAATTATAGTGAACAGCCTTTCAAACCCAAGAGAGAACCCAACAGCAGGGCAGTCTTGCTTTGTGATTTTGCCAATCATTTTGTTGTAACGTCCGCCACCGCCACACGCGCCTTCAAAGCCGTCAAGATAAACTTCAAACACGCAGTCCGTGTAGTACCCCTGACCTCGAATGATTGAGATGTCAAAGCACGCGGTGTATAGTCCGTCGCTGAAAGCATTTACCGATTCAATTAGTTTCTTCATATTTATAATGTCGTCGTTTTCTTCTAAGTACTTATTGAGTGCGTCAAAGCCGTTTTCTTTGATGTCGACAATCGTTTCAATAAGGGAAGTGACTGACGCCGCGTTGTAATTTTCAAGCAGCAACTCATTTTTGACGCCCTCGTAGCCGATTTTGTCGTATTTATCAAGCACAACGCAAATGTCTTCGCATTGATTGGGATAAAAACCATTGTTGATAATCAATTGATTCAAAACCTTTCTATTGTTGATTTTGAAAACAAAGTTTTTGAACCCCAAGCACGTCAGCGCTTCGCCCCCGCACACAAGCAGTTCAATCTCAGCATTGATAGACGGGTCGCCCAAAATATCAATGTCACACTGTGTGAACTGACGTTTACGCCCTCGTTGTGGGCGGTCGGCGCGAAACGCCTCATCAATCTGCAGTGCCTTGAACGGCATCGGCAAAAAGTTACGATTGTTTGCAAAAAAGCGTGCAAGAGGAACAGTGAGGTCGTACCTCAAAGCTAGGTCGCTAACATCCTTTATAGATAAGTTATCCTTTGATAAATCAAGTTTTTCGCCGCGCTTTAGCACCTTGAACATCAACTTGACGTTGTCGCCGCCCTCGCTGCCAAGCATTAGGTCTAAGTCCTCTAAAATAGGCGTCTTTATTTGCAAAAAGCCGTTTTTTGTATAAACGGACTTGATTATATCATATATGAAATTACGTTGTTGCATTTCTTTGGGAATATAGTCCTGCGTGCCGCGTACTGGTTCAAAATTTTTCATATAAATTGCTCCTATTGTCTTAAAACTTATAAATTATATGGTATTATAATACATTTTTTTGTAAAATGCAACAAATTGCACGAAAGAAAGGTGCGAACCCGTCCGCCAACAACCAAAAAAGAAAGTAAGTTGTTAAAAAAACTTGCCAAATGGTATTGACAAAAATGCCATAAAAAAGTATAATATAAGCAAAGTAAAAGATGTTAGGAGAGAATTGAATGAATTATCAAAGATTTGTCGTATTCTTGGTTTCATTGCTAATGTGCGTTGCAGTCGGCGTTACAACATATTACTTTATGAAAGACGAAGAATACATTTTTTTGCAAACTCAAGAAGTTAATGTCAATGTAGGCGAAAAGTTTAAACTTGAATTTAAGCACGACAACCCACTAAAAAGCACTAAACTTTCGTGGGAAATTCAAAACACTGATTTGCTTGCGTATGATGAAGAAAGCGGTGTTTTCACAGCCAAAGCAGGTGGTTCGACTGAAATTTGGCTCAACACAACTAGACGTGGCTGGAAAATCCAACGCTGCTTTGTCAAAATTGGGGACGGATCTGACGAAAATCCTACAATAATCAAAGATTTTGACTCGCTTGAAAATATCGCAAGCGACGGTCATTATATTTTGATTAGTGACATTGATTTGCAAGGGAAGGAATGGAAACCGCTTTGCACAACTGGCGCATTCGCGGGCGAATTGAACGGGAACGGACACACAATCAAGAATTTGACTATCACTGCTAATGCAGAACTTGTTAACGCAGGATTGTTTGGCGAAATCTCGTACACTGGTTACGTCCACGACCTTAAACTTGACACAGTCAACATCAGCGGCAACATCACAAATGTCGGTGCAGTCGCAGGGACAAACAAAGGTTTGATTGAAAAAGTCAGCGTCACTAACGCAAATCTCAGTTCGTTGCGTGAACTTTCTACCGCATATGTCGGCGGCGTTGCAGGGGTTTCGTATGCATACGCTGAAAGCACAGATGCAGCACTCAACTACAATATGTTTGGTAGAATTGACCGTTGCGAAGTTACAAGCGCAGAACTCTTTGCAAAGGGCAGCGCAAAAATTGGCGGCTTGACCGCAAGAGTTCAGGGCGGATTTGTCCTTAATAGTTACTTTATTGGCAAAATTGCAACTACGCAAGATTCCGACGCAGTCGGCGCAGGTATCGCAGCGCAAATGGTTGCAACGCAAAAATCGAATGCAAAAGTTAAGGATAACTATGCAGTTGTTACATTTGAAAATATCAAAAACAAAGCAGGCGTTGTGTATGTAAACGACTTTAGTGCATATACCGAAAGTGGCACAGGTAAATTGATTTCTGAAAACATTATTTGGGGGCAATACTTTGATGCAACTGTTTGCAATGACCCTAGCATCAAAGCAATTGTTGTCACAGGTTACGCAAGCGAAACTGAGTTCAACTCACGCGTTGAGGACGAAAAAATTGTTGCAAAAGGCGCTCCAACAAACTACTTGAAGTTCGCTGAAAGCAAGCAAGAGGGCATCTTCAGCCACACAAACTATAAGGGGCTAGAGCCGAACATTGCAAGAGAATACAACTATGATTTCCTTGTCACGTGGAAAATGGATGCCGAAGTAAACGGCGGCTATCCATCACTCCAAATGGGCGGTAAAGCGGACGACGGCATCATCAACATTACTGGATCTGAAGAACCCGTAGAACCTGATGACCCAGATGACCCTATCGACAATCGCACACTACTTCAAAAATTGCAACAATGCAAAGAGGGTGAAACAATCGCACTCGGCGCCGACCTTGATTGGGCTTACAAGAACTGGGAGCCAGTCGGTACTGATGACGCGCCATTCAATGGAATACTTGACGGACGTGGCAAAACAATCAGCAACATCACAGTTGTTGGTGGCGAAGGCGTCAAAGGGTTGTTCGGGACACTCGGCAGTAGCGCAAAGATTATGAACATCACATTCAAAAATGTTAAAATTGTCAGCGCGGACGGCATCCAATATGTCGGTGTCATTGCAGGTAAAAACAGCGGTGGGACAATCGTCGATGTCACGATTGAGAACTATGAAATCACAGGCGGAATCAACATCGGCGGTGCAGTCGGGCTTAATAACGGCATCATTGAAAATGTCAAAGTTATCAACACTGATAAAACATTCAAAAACATTAATACAAGTAACAATCAAGTTACCAAAGTCGGCGGTATCGTCGCAGTCAACAAAGGGACGATTTCATCATCTTCAAATAGTGTAGAACTTACTCTCCAAAAGAATGATGACACCGATACCTATGTTGGTGGAATTGCGGGCGATAACAGCGGTTATATAAGCGAAACAACTTGCACTTCAAGCATCTTGAGCAAAGCAGCAAACAATCGCGTCGGCGGAATTGTCGGCTTCAATACAGGCAAAATCAATAGGGTTGCGTACAAAGGTTCAATCACTGGAAATACGGACAATAATAACAACTATGTCGCAGGTATCGCAGGCTACAACGTCAGCGGCGGGCAAATCGAAAAGAGTTCAGCACAAGGCACATTGACTGGCTACAACGTCGCGGGGCTCGTCGGCTATAATGCAAGCAATGAAGCTAGAATTTCGCAATGCAACGTCAGCAATATGACACTCGTCGGCGAACAAGTCGGCGGACTCATCACAACAATGAGTCTTGGCAAAATGGAAAACTGTTCAGTTGTCGCAACCGCAAGAGGCTTGAGTAAAGACTCAACCAAAGCAGGCTTTGCAGTAGTCGTCGCTGGAGGAACAAATGCTAGCAGCAAAGGCGATTGCGCACGCATCGAAAACTGCTTTGCAGGTGTAAAATATGAAGGCGAAGGCAAAAACTGGGCGGAAACAACAAGTAAAATTCGCGTCAGCCTCGCAAACTCAAATGCACTCAAACAAGGCGGATTTATAAAGAATTGTATCTATGATTCAACGCTCGCAAAAGGCGCAAGCACACAAGGTGGCTCTACAACAATTTTGGGCAATAACAATAGTGGAAATTACGACGGCAATAGATACGATAATTTGGACGGTCGCACATCAACTGAAAATTGCTATCTCGCTTCAACATATAGTAAAGACAATAGAAACTGGGATAACATCAACATTTGGACACTCGGCAACGGCGAATATCCAAAAGTTAAAACCGCAAAAACAATCGACTAACCCAAAAGAACTATGCGCATTCGCTGCATAGTTCTTTTTGTTTCGTATTATGTGAAAATATATAAGTCAATTTTTACAAATATTTTCAAAAATAATATTGACAATTTAGTTTTAGTGTGCTCCAATGAGTAATGGAGGAACTAGAATATGCAGAAAATTACTAGATTGCGTTTTTCAGCTATATTAACGATTATTATTGCATTGATTGTTGCATCTGTTTTTATATTCTCAGATTGGCTATCTGCTAGGGTTGAAACAAAATTGCAGCCCAATTATAACGGAGATGTTATACAAATAAATAGTGACACTACTATTTATAATGATATTATGTCCAAATTTGATAGTCTTGAAGTTGACGAGGATGAACAAACGAGAATTGTATCATCTACTTTTAGAATGTATGGCAGCAGCATTGACGATATTCAGTACACAAGTACTGGAAATGATAATGAAGTTGAGATTACAGGGTTGACAACTTTAAATAAAGAAACTGACGAAGGTAGTGTTGAATTAGCTTTTGATTTTGGGGAATTTATTGAGTACGTTAATGCTTCATCTAATGTTTATTATGATGTGAATGGTAATTTAGTTGGAACAGTAACATTTGATGGGCAAGATTATGATGTTCAAGAAGTGCTTAAAGCAATGAATAATGGTAATGTACAGGAATGTTGGTTCTGGTTAATAATCAAAATTGTTGTAGTTATTGTAAATGTTGTTGTAACCGCGATTTCAGCGTATGATATTTTTAAGTATCTAACTAGTGAGGAAGTTACTTTTAATGGCGTGCTTTGCATAGTTGGCGAAGGACTTTTAATGGCGGCAACAAGTTTTGTTGGTGGTGCTATTGCAGGAAGTTTAATAAAATCTGGCGTAAAAACTATCAAAAATGGCAAAAAGGTTTCTAAAAAGGCAAGTGTTTTGCTTGGAAGAAAAGCGGATAAGCTTCTTGATGAAAGTGTTAAAGTTGTAAAGTCTGGAAAGAGAAACAATGGCTTAACTTTTACTAATGATTCTAATTTAAGAAAAGCCTATTCGCAAAGAAAAGAATTTAGTAAATATAATTTTACCGATAAATCTAAGGACGATTACATTGAAATCCACCACTTTGTTGAACAAAGACAATCTGGTGTTAAATTTAAAGCGCAAGACATACATACAGACTTGAATTCGGTAGGAATTCCAAAATCATTACATACAAAGATTTCAGCATTGTATTCATCATCAAAAAAATACAACAAAGAAATAGAGGAAATTTTTGGTAAAGGGTATTTTGATGGGAAAACAACGTTTAGAGAGTTTGTTGGGCAAAAAACATATGAAGAACAGTATGAAATAGGAATGAAAGTTTTTAAATACTTTAATAAACAAGGCAATTATGTTAAGTTGTTTTTATAAAAGCGCTCAATTAGGAAGGAATAAATATGGAAAAATATAAAATTGTGTACATATATAGTAATTGTGGCAATGCTATGTTCACGATAATGCATAATGGTAATTGCCTATATCAAGGACGTAGAGATGTAGGATTTAAAATGAAATGCGATAAAGTCGGTGAAGCATATGAAATGGTGCTTGAACCAGAAAATAAAAAGTCTTGTGCAAATCCCTATTGCAAAATTGTCAATCAAATTGACACAGATGATACTCAAAGATTGAAAAATCTTATTGAAGCAACTCACTTGGTTATTGAAAATGCATTCTCGACTTTAGAAGAGCAAGAACACACAGTCGCAATTGGTGGCAGTTATTATGTTAGTGGGTTGTATTATCAATTTGTATTGCAGCACTTTGATGCAATAAAGAAATATTTTTCGACAATGAAAGAAAACAAAATATCAACACAAATTAAGCAAATTATCAAGGATTACTCTGACAAAAACGAATTTTTTATGCTTTACCGACCAGAAGAAATTATTGCTATGCACAAAAATGAGTATTCAATTTTTGCTTCTAAGAAAAAAATTTTGGATGATTTGCAAGCTAAATTGAAGAATGATTCAAAAAATGCTTTAGCGCAAATTGAGCAAGATATTGAAAAGAATTAAGAACAATGCGCGTTTTTTAAAGTAGTTGTGGGGGTTATGATGTACGAGAGAAAGTCAAGCCTATGGCTTAGGATTATTGAAATTTTTTCTTTGATAGTAGTTGTATGTTTTTCGGTTATAATTATTTTTCAATCTAAAATAGGTAAGAACAAAGCATATGAGTATTTGTCGCAATGTGTTTGCGTGGATATCAACTACACTGATGAAACTAGTGCAAAAGGCACTGCTGTTATTATTAGCAAAACTGAAGCAGTTTCAGTGGCACACCTATTTGATAAGGAAATATCAAGAATTACTTGTCAAGTTTATAATTCACAAATTTCATTTACTATGGAAGTTGAAAAAATAGACAAGGGCCTTGACTTGGCAAAATTACGTGTAATCGACTTTAATGGGAATATTAAAAAAATTAAATTTTGTGACAAAAAAGACATTAATTATGCTAATAAAATCGTAAAGTTCGGCAATTCTTTAGGGTATGGAATTTCTGCCAGTGAAGGGATTGTATCTAACCCTTATGTAAAAATTGAGATTGATGGAAATCAAAGAGAATTAATCAATATTTCACAACCTATATGCGGTGGAGATAGTGGAGGCGGCGTGTTTACGACAAGCGGCAAATTGATTGGCTTGATTTCTTTTAAAACCACACCTACAACTGCGCCAACTGATAATTTATCATACATTATTCCTAGTTATGTTATAAAACAATTTTTGATAGTAAATTAAGCAGAATTTCTTTAATAATTTGCAAAATTAAGTAAAAAAATCTTCTATGCCATTTGTGCATAGAAGATTTTTCGGTTTATTTTTGTAAGTACAATATGCCGATTGTGTTTTCGCCGCAGTGGCTGGCAACGGTTGCGCCCGCAGTTGTCAGGTAAATGTTTTGGAAGTTGCCGTATTTCTTAACTGTTTCGATGGCGTTGTTCAAAACATCTTCACTTGCTGTTGTGTATGTGATAAAGCAGCAGTGGTCGTCATAGTCTGGGTATTGTTTTAAAATATCTTCCATATATGTTTTGACGCATTCTTCGAATTTGCCGCGATACTTGCTATCGACGCCCATTTTGCCGCCGTGCACGCCGATATGAACTTTCAATCGCAAAATGTTCGCGCCAAACATTTGCACCGCGCTACATCTACCGCCTTTATAAAGTAGTTTGAGGTTGTCCAAGATAAATGAACATTCAGGCTTGCCTTCATTTGCTAGTAGTTGCACTGTATTAAAGATTTCTTGAGCGTCTTTGCCTTCGTTCGCAAGCCTGCGCGCCTTGATAGCAAGCAGGGCAATAGCGGTTGACAAGCAACGGCTGTCTACAACATACACGTTTTTAAATTCTTTGCTTGCTTGCACCGCAAAATTGTAGCAAGAACTCATTTCGCTGGAAATCGTGAAGTGAATTATAGCCGTATCATCGTTTGCAATGCTGCCAAAAAATTCTTTGTATCTCTCCACGCTAACCGCGCCTGTCTTTGGCAAATTCTTTGTCTTTTTGATGTATTCAAAGATTTCGTCCGTCGAAATACCTTCGCCGTCAATATAATCTTTGTCGCCAAGCGTAATCATCAAGCCGATTGTTTTGATGTCATACTTTTGTTTTAACTCTTCGGTGATGTCAATTGTGCTGTCCGCAGTAATTTGAATGTTCATTTTTATAATTCTCCTTGATTGTTGTATAGTTTATTTTTTCCGTTAAGCCTCGCCTAAATCGACAATTAAGGCGAGAAAGTCTGCCGCAAATGTTTCAGTTGTCTCGGTTTTTAATAAAAAGTTTTTTATAAAGTCAAAGGCTCAGCCGCCTTTGCGGGCTTTTTGGTCGGTTTCTTCTTTTTCGCTTTACCTTGAAAGTACTCGCTAAAAGTTTGCACAATCAATTTTTGTCCAGCAACATTTGGATGAATGCCGTCCTCGCAAATGAGGTTGTCAAGGTCGTTTGATTGCAAAAACTTGCTTCGCACGTCCACAAGGTCAACATTTTGCTCGCGCGCAATCTTTACAATTTCGTTGGAGTAAAGTTCGTGCCGCCTGTAAATAATCTGCACATCGCCCAAAAACTCTTTTATGCTTTGCGGATTGTTTCC
>CALDMJ010000067.1 GCA_937914725.1 uncultured Clostridia bacterium
TTGCGGTGTTTAAAGAAATCGAGACATCACTTACAATTGTTCTAGATGGCGGCGATTTGTTGCTTGAAGAAAATCCTATCAAGAAAAAGTTTGGCGAAACATTTACGTTTGGCGAGCCAACTAAGACGGGGTACGACTTTATTGGGTATACTTCGACGGTTGATGGTGCGCTAAAGGACAATGGCGACGGCACGTGGACATATACGTTTGGGCTAACCAATGCAGTTGTTACTGCGCAATGGACGGCTCAGTCGGTTAATGTCACGTTCAAACTATCTAGCGACGCCATCGCGGATGGCGTTGTGATTGACTGGACGGGGCTCACACATACTGGCGATGTAATGAAAGCCACATTCGGTGGAAAATATAACGCATTGCCAAAGGTCAGCCGCTATGGTTGGGAGTTCAAGGGCTGGTTCACGGAGGAGAACGGGCAGGGCGAGAGAATTATCGACACGTCCACTGTTACAAATCCTGAAAGTCATACCTTGTATGCTCATTTTGAACAATATGAATATACTTTGAAGATTGACCTCAACGGCGGTACGGCTGGGGAACAACAACTCACAATTGTTGGACACGCAAACGATGCTATAACGGTCATTGCGCCAACGAAAACGGGTTATACGTTCAGTGGGTTCACGATTACTTCGGGTGACATCACTCAAAGCGGCGGTGCAACACCTGCTGAACAACTTACGTTCACCTTCAAAGAGAGTGATGCAACAATACTTGCTAACTACACGGCAAATACCTACACATTGACATTCAATGCAAACGGAACAGCAGAAAATGTTGCTACAATTCCAACACCTCAGGGTGCATCTGACAAATGGATTGTTACTGGAAATGGCAACTCAGCCGAAATGAATGTTACATTCGGCGAAAAGATTGGTTCAATGCCAACGCCTATACGCAGTGGATATACATTTATTGGTTGGACAATTAGCGGCAAGGAGGGCGATGAGTCTGTTTATACGCCGCTCACACGCGTTGAATTTGCGGAAAATTTGACCTTGAACGCTACATGGTCGGCTGATAAATTTGCTTTGACCATTGACCTTGATGGAGGTAAATTGTCAGGTCAAG
>CALDMJ010000068.1 GCA_937914725.1 uncultured Clostridia bacterium
AATACAACGATGAAACGGACGACTATTACTTTGGTTCAATTGCAAACTATGCGGAAAATTCGTCCTTCAGCGGTTTGACAATCGAAGAAACAACACCTATCAGTGTGACGGGTGAGCGCTCCTACAACCCCGATGAAAAAGTGCCAACAAACTACATCGGCGGAATGGTCGGGTACGCTTCAAGTTGTACAATCTCAAACATTGACTTTGAAAATTCAATGAATGTCGAATTGCAAACGGGAACCGATACTGTCATCGCTTCAAACGTCGGTGGACTTGTAGGCTACAGCCTCCTTTGCGACATTATGGACGTAAATTATAAGGTTGCATATACCCAATATAACGACGGTAGAGCATATAGTTCACTTAGGGTCACATCAGGCAACGCAAACGTCGGTGGACTTGTCGGCAGCGCAGTTTCAAGCCGAATAAAAACAATTAGTTTGACCGAAAACAAGCGCGACACCGTTGCGTCCGCACTCCCTCAAGATAGTTCGATTACACCGATTGTTGTCAACTGCCTTGCACGTGATGTGCGCACAACCACATATTTTGGCGGTGTTGTAGGGGTGCTGAATAGCTCGACTGTTTCAAATGTCGAAAACGCTTTGAGCAGCATCTCAAGTGTCGCAAATGTCAAGAGTGTCAAAACAATCATTGCGGGAGGCATCGTCGGTGATGTGTTCACCTCAACAATGACAAGCGTTGTCAATAGCGCAAACATTTCGCTATCAAACAAAACACTTAACGACACACTTGAAAATCAATTCAAACTCGCAGGCATCGTCGGGCGTGTGCGCGGCGAAACGGACATCTCAAACGCCCATAACCGCGGACAGGTTAGTGTTAGCGGTACAACAATGACGCAAACGACAGGTTATGTCGGCGGCATCGTCGGCGAAATCGTATGCGGCACAATGGTTGCTAGAATCAGTGGTTCTAGGAATCTCGGCAACGTTTCTGCAACAAAACTCTACAACGCAAACGTAGGCGGCATCGTTGGCAGAGTCGCAATAGATGTCGACAATGCTGACAATCTCGGTAACTGCCGCATCAGCGAAACTTATAATGAATGCAGCGTTATAACGGAAAGCGACTGTGCAAATGAGGAAATTAGCGGCGGCTTTATCGGTTTTGCGAACAGATTGAACGTCAGCAACTCATATTCGGTCGGCAAAGTAGTCAGCAAAACTGCAAGTGCCGACTCGCAAATATCCGTTGGGGGCTTCATCGGGCGTTTGCACCAAGCAAGCGTCCAACCAACGCTTTCGTATTGCTATAGTGTTGTCGTCGTTAAAGCGTACGCCGACCCGATCAAAAACAAGGTCTATAGCAAAGAGTTTATCGGGTATACCTCACTTACGTCTCAAAATGCCAACACGGTCGTGTTTGGAAGTTGCTACTATGCGGGCGAATTTGCGCAAAGCAATGATAGCCTTCGCGAGGGGTACACGCAAAATATGCACGACTACACGGCAAACTTTGTTTCGTATGGCGCAATGCTCAACGCTACAACATTCAAAAACTTCAGTATTTCAACAAGTGCGGATGATACAACGAAAGCATTTGTTATGACGAATGGCAAGACATTGCCAATGTTGTCAAAATTCTATGACACAACCGCAAACGGAGTTGGCACGGTTTATCAGCCAACGCAAATTTCAACGGCGGATGAACTAGAAAGATTTACCGCAAGCGTCGAAACAGGCGAAGGGGAATACTATTTGCAAGTCGCTTCGATTGTTTCAAGCAACGCGCAAACGCGCAGCGATTTTGCTGGTGTGTTTGACGGTGGGAATTACACAATTTCTGGACTCGCAAAGCCATTGTTTGGCACAATCACAAGTGACGCAGTTGTTGCATCAGTTAATGTCCAATCACTCAGCATTTCCTCAACAACAAGCGGCGATTATGGCGCAATTGCTAAAGTCAATCGCGGAACAATATTGTTCTGTTCCGCGGACGGCGAAATAAAATTTGCCTCCAGTCTTGCTGGTTCAACGTTTGGTGGAATTGTAGGTAAAAACTATGGTCACATCGGCTTTACATCAAGTAATGTCCGCATTGGGCAAACCGACAATGCGACAGGACACAACATTTCAGTAGGTGGCATCGCAGGAGAAATGAACAAGCAAGTCGACGGCGACTTTGCGCAAATCTCCAACAGTTTTGCAACAGGAACTTTGCGCTTATCGCAAGTCACAGGCGAAAACCTTTGCGTCGTCGGCGGTATCGTCGGCAACTTAATTGCTGGAAATCTCCAACTTTGCTATAGCGCAGCGCGTATTGACTACTTGAACGCCACAAGCGTCAAAGCCTACGGCGCAGTGTTCAGCAATGATAACGGCGGCGATCAAGCAAACAATGTCTATGACGAAGTTAAAATATCAAACGTCTATAATGATAAGTTAGCGACACTTTTGACAACTGTAGAAGCTAGTGTCTATGACATCTCAATGCAAAACATTATGCAAAGCGGATTGCCAAGCGGATTCGATTCATTTGCGTGGTCAAGTTTTGCAATCGACTACAACCAAAATTCAAAAGTTGTGATGCTAAATTATGGTTATCCTTATCTCAAGTATGCTAGCCAATCCGTTTCGCAAATTGCAAACAAGGGCACTGGAAGCACGGATAGACCATATCTTATCAAAAACCAGAGTTCGTTGGAAATTATCAACGCATTAGTCGCAAAATCAATGACATACACATATAAGCTTGACGACGACATCTATTGTACGGACGGTGACTACATTAGTTCATTTATCGGCACATTGGATGGCGGCAACAAGACAATCTATAATATGAGTATGACAGTTTCAAGTGGTACTGAAAATGGTTTTGTTAGTGTAAATAAAGGCACAATTTCAAATATTGCGTTTGCAAATGCTTCCGCACAAATTACAAGCAACCACAACGGGCGAGCCTTTGGACTTGTCGTCGGTTCTAATAGCGGGAAAATCAGCAACGTACGTGTGGCAAGAGCGACTGTTTCGTACGAAAGTACAAGCAGTGCAGTCAGCCAAAGTGTAGAAATGTCAATCGGTGGCTTTGTTGGCGAAAATAGCGGACAAATCACGGGTTCTAGTGTTTCAACTTTGCAAATGACAATGCGCAACTCTCATATCACTGGCAGCGCAAACCTTGGCGGATTTGTCGGCAAAAACCTCAGCAAGGGTACAATCGGCACAGATTCTAAGAGCATTGACTGTTCAGTTTCAAACCTCACAATCAACGCTGGCGGGAACTCTAAAATCGCGTCTAGCGTCTATAAGCGCGTCGGCGGATTTGTCGGCTATGTTGCAGGCGGCACACTCACAAAATGCGCAGTCACGGGCGGACTCGCTAGCCAAATTCAATTGCAAGCGCAAGGACAAGATAACAACCTCGGCGGCTTTGCAGGGCAAAATGGTAGCGTAAGTGTCACAAACAACAATGCAACAATCGTTTCTTGTCAAGCAAGTATCGATTTAGTCGCAAACGTTGATAATGGCGCAAGCCTCAATATCGGCGGCATCTGTGGGTACACGCAGTGGTTGATTAGAAACCCAGTTGTCACAAAGAGTATGACAGTCACGGGCAGCCTCACAAATGTCGAGCAAGGTACATTTGTCGGCAGTATGGGCGGCAAAACAGGACTCGTCATCGGTGGCACTGAAAATTAAACAAACCAATGTTGGCAAATTTTTGGTTTGGGCACACCTCAAAACATAATTTCCAACACCATTACGGGCTATGGAGAAGATTTTATCTCCATAGCCTTTTAGTTTGATAATTTTTCTCATATATGGTACATCATAACGAAACTTAGCCACATAGCAATAGAATTAAACAACTTTGATTGGTCATAAGGGGGTGTTTTGATTATGAATTTTTATAGGGTAATTTGTATATAAAATTTTTAAAATGCTTGACATAACGCCGCAAATTGTGCTATAATTCAAGCAGTCTATGACATTTGGAGTTATAGACGCGTTTGTTTTTAAAGGTTTACCTTTATTTGAAACTTTTGAGACCAAAATTTTGCGCTTTATATAATATTGTTGCTTTGCAATGATATTGATTGCAAAAATTGCGGACAAAATTGTTTCGGATTTGCATTTTTGCTAAGAACGCGCAAAACTCCGCACCACGCTTTGAGTTATAAGCAAGAGTCGAATTGTTTGTGACTGCTTAGCGCGCAGGGAACGGTGAATGTCAAACAGAGCAGATACGTTAGTTATAGGTTTTGTTTAGGGCTAGTGTTTGAGTCGCAATACGCGTCTGGCACAAAATTTGAAATAGGAAAACAGGAGGTCGTAGAAAATGCCTACCATAAATCAATTGGTAAGAAAGGGTCGCAAGAAGATTGAACAAAAATCAAAGTCTCCATTGCTTGATGCTTGTCCACAAAAACGTGGTATTTGCCTTGAAGTAAAGACAATTACGCCTAAAAAGCCAAACTCTGCTATGCGTAAAGTTGCGAAAGTTAGATTGAGCAACAAATCGGAAGCAACGGTTTATATTCCGGGTATTGGTCACAACTTGCAAGAGCACAGCGTCGTACTTGTTCGTGGCGGGAGAGTTAAAGACTTGATTGGTGTGCGTTATCACATCATTCGTGGCACACTAGATACCGCTGGTGTTGCAAAACGCAATCAGTCCCGTTCAAAGTATGGCTCTAAGAAAGAGAAGAAGTAATATAGCAGTCGTAATGATTGCTTGCTTGAGCGCAAAATGCGTAGCAGTTATGACTTATAAGAGAATATTATTTTATTTGCGCGGATTTTCGTGCGAATATTCGGGGATTCCCCCACAAAATCTATAAAGGAGAGTATGATAAAATGGCTAGAAGAAGTGGTGTACCAAAGAAAGAAGTATTGCCAGATCCAAAGTATAACTCACAACCAGTTGCAAAACTTATCAACCAAGTTATGCTTGACGGAAAGAAAGGTATTGCGCAAAACATTGTGTATGGCGCATTCGATGTAGCAAGCCAAAAGCTTGGTGTTCCTCAAATGGATGCTTTTAATCAAGCACTTGCAAATGTTTCTCCGCTTGTTGAAACTAAAGCAAGACGTACTGGCGGTGCGAACTATCAAGTTCCAGTCGAAGTTACTAAGGAAAGACGTCAAACACTTGCTATCCGTTGGCTCGTCAACTACTCACGTCGTCGCAGTGAAAGAACTATGATTGAAAGACTCGGCGCTGAACTTGTTGATGCTTACAACAACACTGGTGCAAGTATTAAGAGAAAAGAAGAAATGCACAAAATGGCTGAAGCAAACAAAGCTTTTGCACATATGCGTTGGTAGGTGGCGGGGAAAGCCCCGCTGCTGCAGGTGCTGTTCCTACACGTAAGTGGCTGACGTGGACGGCGAAATTATGTACGCCCTACAAAGTCTATTGCTCGTGTAGGCCACCGCTGCGGGTACTGTCCCTACACGCAAGAAATATTTGTGGGCGGCGAATTTTTGTTCGTCCTATATAATTTTTTGCTCGTGGGCGGGGATAGCGTGCGGCTGCAAGTACTGTTCCTACGCGTGAGAAATGTTTTGGACGGCAAGCCTTTGTTTGCCTAATTTGTCCAATAAATTTTTATTCGTGCGGGGATAGCCAATGCAATAATGTATAGACAAAGTAGACAATATTTTGTCTATAATTTGTTATAAATGACAAAGTGCGCGTTTCGTGCAAATTGTCAAAAAGGTGCGTAAGCCTATCAAAATGATAGGTTATACCACTAAAAAACGATAGCAATGCTATCATTTTCGAAAAAAGTCTATAAAAACAAGGAGAAAAATTATGCCTAGAGAATATGCTCTTGCGGACATTCGCAATATTGGTATTATGGCGCACATCGACGCTGGTAAAACTACAACTACCGAACGTATTTTGTATTTTACTGGTAAGACTCACAAAATTGGTGAAGTTCACGAAGGTGCAGCAACAATGGACTGGATGGTGCAAGAACAAGAGCGTGGTATCACAATCACGAGTGCTGCAACAACAACACAATGGAAAGGTAAACGCATCAACATCATCGACACGCCGGGACACGTTGACTTCACAATCGAAGTTTCACGTTCTTTGAAAGTGCTTGATGGCGCTGTAGCAGTATTTTGCGCTCGCGGCGGTGTTCAACCACAATCAGAAAATGTTTGGAAACAAGCAAATGACTGTAATGTCCCACGTATGGCTTATGTCAACAAAATGGACATTAACGACGCAAACTTTTTCAGAGTTATCGAAATGATGAAAAAGAGATTGCCAAAATCTAATCCCGTTGCAATTCAACTACCAATAGGGGCAAGTGAAACCTTTAAAGGTATCATCGACCTTGTAAAAATGGATGCAACATATTATGATGAGGAAGACCCAACAAAAGAACCGACCGTCACTGAAATTCCTGCTGATATGCTTGACCTTGCGAAAGAATATCGCGAAAAGCTTGTCGAAGCAGCAGCGGAATGCGACGACGAATTGCTTGAAAAGTACCTCGGCGGCGAGGAAATCACCGAAGCAGACCTCAAGAAAGCAATTAGAAAGGGTGTTATTGAATTGAAAATGAACCCTGTTACTTGTGGTACATCATATAAGAATAAGGGTGTTCGTAAACTTTTGGACGCTGTCGTTGATTATATGCCATCGCCACTTGATATTCCGCCAGTTGTTAGTGCCGACGGAAAGGAAGTTCGCCACACAAGTGACGAAGAACCATTCGCAGCGCTCGCATTCAAAATTGCGGATGACCCATATGGCACAGTAACATACATTCGTGTCTACAGTGGTGTGCTTGAAAGCGGTTCATACGTCTACAACTCATCGAAAGACAAGAAAGAAAGAATCGGTCGTCTCGTGCAAATGCACGCAAACGAACGCAAAGAAATTAGCGAAGTAAGAGCAGGGGATATCGCGGCTGTCGTCGGTTTGAAAGACACAACAACAGGTGACACACTCTGCGACCAAGCGCACCCAATTGTTCTTGAGCCTATGCACTTTGTCGAACCAGTCATCCAAATTGCGATTGAACCTAAGACAAAGCAAGGTCAAGAAAAAATGGTTGCAGCGCTCTTGAGATTTGCTAAAGAAGACCCTACATTCCGCACATACACCGACCAAGAAAGTGGTCAAACAATTATGGCGGGTATCGGGGAACTCCAACTTGATATTTATAGAGACCGTCTCCTTCGTGAATTCCACGTCGAAGCGAACATCGGTAAACCTCAGGTTGCATACCGTGAAACAATCAAAAAGCCGGTCGAAGTTGAAGGGAAATATATCCGTCAAAGCGGTGGTAAAGGTCAATACGGTCACTGCGTTGTAACTATGGAACCTCTTGAAGCGGGCTCAGGATTTGTATTTGAAGATAAAACCGTCGGTGGTTCTATCCCTAAAGAATATATCCCAGCAATTCAAGCAGGTATCGACGAAGCAAGAATGAACGGTATCTTGGCAGGATTTGAAACTGTTGACTTCAAAGTTACAGTTATCGATGGTTCATACCACGACGTCGACTCATCGGAAATGGCATTTAAAATCGCAGGTTCAATGGCATTTAAAGAGGGGGCTAAACAAGCAAACCCAGTAATCCTTGAACCTATTATGAAATGCGATGTCCAAGTTCCTGAAGAATATTTGGGTGACGTTATGGGTGACATTAACCGTCGTCGCGGTAACTTGAAAGAAATGGAAGCGCGTGACGGACAACAAATCATCAACGCCGAAATTCCTTTGGCTGAAATGTTTGGTTATGCAACCGACTTGCGCTCATTGACACAAGGACGCGGTACATTCCAAATGTCACTCGACCATTATGCTGAAGTGCCAAAATTTGTTGCTGAAAAAATTATCGGCGAACGCGCTAAAGCAAACAATTAGTGGCGAGGATAGCCCCGCGGCTGTGGGTACTGTCCCTACGCTTAAATGACTTTATATCGGGAGCAAAAGCGCATAGAACGTACTTTCGCTTGCCGATATAGTATGCGCGTTGCTTGTACTCACAGTACCTGTGGGTGCAGGGGCAACGAGAACCGACGCGTTTTGATACGTATGTGGCTTGCCGTCGTTCCTAAATAATAGGTACGTACTCACAGTATCTGCAGTCAAGGCGCCGCCTTGCTTTGGTGAAGTCAAATGCGCTAAAGCGGAGCGAAAATAGACTATTGGCGTGCGAAAAACAATAAAAAACGACAATAATCTAAAAAAGCATATGAAAAACATTTGACATTTTATTTAAAATTAAGTATACTTTTGGTTAGGATAGCATCCGATTGTATATTTTGCAATAAAAATTGAGCCACGCGCTTGCATAAGGAACGTGAGTTTCAAATCTCGCGAGTTTGAAACAAACGTTGTCATATTGCAGCAGTTTTTAGCGTACAGCAATAGTGTTCGCGACTCTATCGCGTGCCTAGAATGTGACTTGATAATAAGAGCAAAAATTAAATAGCGCTATCAAAAAAAATTAAGGAGAATAAAATGGCTAAACAGAAATTTGTTAAAGACAAAGTCAATATGAATGTTGGTACTATCGGTCACGTCGACCACGGTAAAACAACATTGACTGCGGCTATAACTAAAGTTCAAGCATTGAAAGGTCTTGCTGAAGCAAAGAACTACGCTGAGATTGACTCTGCTCCTGAAGAAAGAGCACGTGGTATTACAATCAATACTTCTCACCAAGAATATAATACTGCTAAACGTCACTACGCTCACGTTGACTGCCCAGGACACAAAGACTATGTTAAAAACATGATTACAGGTGCAGCACAAATGGATGCAGCTATCCTCGTTGTTGCAGCATCAGATGGTCCTATGCCACAAACAATGGAACACATTTTGCTTGCTCGTCAAGTAGGCGTTCCATACATCGTAGTATTTATGAATAAGGTTGACCAAGTAGACGATCCAGAATTGCTTGAACTCGTTGAAATGGAAATCAGAGACCTACTTACTAAGTATGGTTTCCCAGGAGATAAGACTCCAATCATTAAGGGCTCCGCTCTTAAAGCACTTGAAGCAGCTGAAGCTGGCAAAGTAGACGACCCAGCATGCGCTTGCATTGGCGAACTTATGGACGCATTGGATACATACGTTCCAGACCCAGTTCGTGCAACTGACAAACCTTTCTTGCTTCCAGTCGAAGATGTATTCACGATCACAGGTCGTGGTACAGTTGCAACTGGTAGAGTTGAAAGAGGTACTGTCAAGATGGGTGATGTTGTTGAAATCGTAGGTATCAAAGATACTAAGACAACAACAATCACAGGAATTGAAATGTTCCACAAACTTATGGATTCAGCAGAAGCTGGTGACAACGTAGGGCTATTGCTTCGTGGTATTGAAAAGAAAGACATCGAAAGAGGTCAAGTAATTGCAGCACCTAAGTCAATCACACCTCACACTGAGTTTACGGCTGAAGTCTATATCTTGAAGAAAGAAGAAGGCGGACGTCACACACCATTCTTCAATGGTTACCGTCCACAATTCTACGTTCGTACGACAGACGTTACTGGTACAATTGAATTGCCAGAAGGCGTCGAAATGGTTATGCCAGGCGACAACATTACAATGACTGTTCGCTTGATATGCCCTATCGCTATCGAAGAAGGATTGCGTTTCGCTATCCGCGAGGGTGGTAGTACAGTAGGTTCTGGTGTCGTAACAAAGATTTTGAAATAATTTGGGACTTAACCCTGCAAAGTTTTCCCTAATTGTGAAAAATTGATGTTATGGACTAGAATATATGCGAGAGTTTCTCTCGGATATTACAGGTTATAACTTGTGTTCGAGCAAAGAACTGAAATTTGTGTTCGTGCACGGAACTAAAACGTGTCTCTGCTTGGAGTTTCAAGTAGTCGCCTTGACTTTATATAGGCAGTCGAGCTGAAGATTAAATCAGCATCTTTGGAAAGATAAAGTTTATCCCTTTGTTTGTGAAGCGCACAAACCGCCCCGCACTTTGGCGTAAATAGTGTGTTCGGAAAAGAACTCAAAGTCACCCCGCGAAAGGTTATTTCGTGCTTCGCACTAAGGATAAAAGTGCAGTTTGCTACAACTTATAATGTGGTTTTCGCGCCTAAGAAATTAAGAGGGTGTTCAAGCCTAAGAACAGGGCATTTGTCCGCAAGCTCATATAATTTTGCCAGAAATGCTAAGATTATATTTGATTGTAAAATGGCAGTTCAAACAAAAGAATTGAAAATTTGTATTCAAGCCTAAGAATTGCATAGCAATATGCGTGAGCATAAAGTTTGCATATGCATAGCACACTTTGTGTCTCAAAAATGGCGTTCACGTCGAAGAACTAAACACCGATATTTGGCTACTAAATTGTAGTAGTATTCAAGTCTAAGAAATTAAAATGACCTTCAAACCAAAGAAGAAAGTTTGCTTGCATTCGTGAGTAAATTAAAAAGGTTTTCAAGTTCAAGAAATTAAATGAACATCAAATCTAAGAGTAAATGGATGTCAAACCTAAGACTAAAAGGGTGTTCACGTTGGAGAACTAAAAAACAACATTCAGTCAAAGAATTAAAAATTGAGTTCTAGTTGAAGAAATAAAATTTAACCTCTGTCTTTGGAGTGCAAAGACATTCAAGCCCAAGAATTTGGCGCAAGCCAGTGAAGGGGGCAAGTTTGCTAGAGATATCAAACTTGCAACTACCACTAAATGGGCGTTCAAGCAAATGAACTAAAAATTTGTGTCTAGCAACTAGACTTTAGTTGTATTCAAGCCTAAGAATTTTCGATGCAAATCGACAAAATGTGCATATAAATACCTGCAAACGTATGTATATTTTGGGAAAATGGTATTCATACTGAAGAATTGAAAAACAGTATTTGGCTACTAAATTGTAGTAGTGTTCAAGTCTAAGAAATCAAAAATGACCTTCAAACCAAAGAAGAAATTTTGCTTACAATTGTGAGCAAATTAAAGAGGTTTTCGAGTTCAAGAAATTAAACGAACCTCAAATCTAAGAGTAAATGGATGTCAAACCTAAGACTAAAAAGGTGTTCACGTTGAAGAACTGAAAAACAATATTCAATCAAAGAATTAAAAATTGAGTTCTAGTTGAAGAAATAAAACTTAACCTCGG